>DATNMV010000143.1:0-2022 GCA_035602175.1 Allostellaceae bacterium | reverse complement strand
GAGCCGCTCTTCAATCCCAAGAACGAGACCACCACCTGGATGGAATCCTGTCAGGTGAAGGTGGATTTGACCGGCGCCATTGTAGCATCCATGGCGACTTCCTCCTCGGGCCAAGGCCACGAGACGCTGGTTGCGACCGTGGTCGGCGAAATCCTGGAACGCGATCCCGATACCATCCGCGTTGTCCACGCGGATTCGCTGGGTGCGCTACCGAGCAACAGCCCGGTCGGGAGCCGCATGGCGATCATGCTCGGGGGTGCCGCGGCGGGGGCGGCGAAGAAAATCAAGGCGCAGCTGGTATCGATCGCCGCGCATAATCTGGGCGCCGCACCGGAAGCCTGCCGCTATGCCGAGGGCGGCGTAAGCGCTGGCAATCCGGCCAAGACGTTGAGCTGGGAGCATTTGGTCGATATTGCCCATCGCAAGTTCCATTTGCTGCCGCCGGGCCAGGAGCCGGGCCTGCAGGCGGCCCATGTCTGGGAGGTGCCGGGCGGCGGCGCTCTGCCCGGCCCGGACGGCCGCGTACAGATGTATCCGTGTTATGCCTTCGAGTCGCATGTCGTTTATGCCGAACTTGACCGCGTCACCGGCCAGGTCGCGCTGCGCGCCTATTTCGTCGGCCACGATTGCGGCGTGATGATCAACCCCGACATCGTCCACGGCATGACCTATGGCGGTATCGCGCACGGGATCGGCGCCGCGCTTTACGAACGTTTCGAATATGACGGCAACGGCCAGCTTTTGAGCGGCTCATTCATGGATTACCTCATCCCGAGTTCGCACGAAGTGCCCGACATCACCATCGTCGATCACTGCACGCCGTCGCCCCTGACGACCTTCGGCCAGAAGGGCTCGGGCGAGGCGGGCTATCTCGGCGCACCGGCTGCGATTGCCTCGGCGGTCAATGACGCGCTGGCGCCGCTCGGACTCCACATCGCAGCGGTGCCCATGACGGTCGCGGCGCTCGGCGATTTGCTTGCAACCAAGGATCACGTGAAATAACTGATGTGGGAGACATATATGAAACGGCTTGGGGTTCTGATCGCGCTTGCGGCGCTCTTGCAGATTTTAGGCGTGGCGCCGGTGCCGGCGGCGACGCCGCTCACCATCGTCATCTTCAGCGCACCCTCGCTCGGCGCCTTCCTGCCGCCGGTCATCAAGGCCAAGAACCTCGACCAGCAGAACGGTCTCGATATCAGTTTCCCGGAACGAACGCCCGACGCCTACGCCACGGAATTCAATACCGGTGAATTCGATCTCGGCGGCAGCGGCGCGGTGCTGACGGTCGGACTGGCCGATACACGTGGCGTCAAGGCCGCCTATCTCTTCAACCTGTTCGATTATTGGGGCGCGGTGGTGACGCAGCGGCCCGACATCAAGACGCTCGCCGACATCAAGGGTAAGCAGATCGCCGCCGCCCGCGGCACGACCAACTATTCGATGTTCGCCTGGTTCGCGCAGCAAAAGGGGCTTTCACAGGATTCTTTTACCGTGGTGAACACGGCGACGCCCGGCCTCGTCGGCTACGCGCTGGCCGACAGGGCCGACGCCGTGCAGCTCTGGGAGCCGGCCTATTCCGTACTGCTCGCCAAGAAACCCGACATCCGCACCCTCGACCTCGACATCGCCGCGACCTGGCTGGGTTTCGCGCATACCAAGTCGATCCCCTATCTCGGTGTCGCCGCACAGCAATCCTGGATCGACCAGCATCCCGAACTGATCGCGCCGCTTTATCACACCTATAAGGCGGCGGCGGCGTGGGTCATGGCCAACCCGTCCGAGGCCGCAGCGATCATCGGCGGCGCCAATGCCGACGACGACCAGCGCAAGGCTCTGGTCGACCTGATCCAGCACAACACGCGGCTCGGCATGAATGTCGCGCCCGCCGCCAGGCTCAAGGACGGCATGCTCGCGGTCTATCGCGCCGGCATCGCGGTCGGCACCTTGCCCGCCATGCCGTCGGCGGCCTCGATCTACGGCAAGGACATCCCCTGATGTCCGAGGCTCCGGCGCCTGCCGCCG
>DATNMV010000142.1:0-3998 GCA_035602175.1 Allostellaceae bacterium | reverse complement strand
GCTGGCCGAAACGATCAAAGGCAATCCCAAGCGCTTCGGCGCCTTCGCCGCGCTGCCCACCACCACCGACGCCAAGCTCGCCGCCGACGAGCTCGAGCGCTGCGTGACCAAGCTGGGCTTCGTCGGCGCCATGATCCACGGGTTGTCGAATGGCGTGTTCCTCGACGACAAGCGCTTCTGGCCGATCTACGAACGCGCCCAGGCCTTGGACGTGCCGCTCTATATGCATCCGGCCAAGCCGCATCCGGCGGTGTCCGATATCTACCTCAAGGATTACCTGCCGAAGCATCCGGCGCTGGGCAACGCCGCCTGGGGCTTCACCATCGAAACCGCGACGCTCGGCATCCGCATCGTCCTCTCGGGCGTGCTCGACGCCTATCCCAAGGTCAAGATCATCCTCGGCCATCTGGGCGAAGGCCTGCCCTTTTTGCTGTGGCGCATCAACATGGCGCTGTCGCGCGACGGCAAGCAGGGCGAGGGTTTCCGCGAGAAATTCCTGCGGAATTTCACCGTCACCACCAGCGGATTCTTCTCCAACAACGCGCTCGATTTCTGCATCAAGGAAATTGGGCTCGAGCGCATCCTGTTCTCGATCGATTACCCCTTCGTGCCCAACAAGCCGGGCACCAAATGGGCGCTCGAGGAGCTGACGCTGGGCGAAGCCGACAAGGAGAAGCTTCTCAACGGCAACGCCCGGCGCCTATTGAAGCTCAAGGTCTAGCGCGCCCGGCGCCGCCCGCTTGCGCCCCGCCATCCTCAACCCGCTCTTCGCGCCGGTTACGGCGTTGAAGGGCGTGGGGCCGCGGCTGGGTAAGCTGTTTGAAACGCTGTGCGGGCCGTCCGTGGTCGATTTGCTGTGGCATCTGCCGGTCGACATCATCGACCGTTCCTACCGGCCTTCGGTCGCCGACGCATTGCCGGGACGCATCGCCACGCTCACCGTTTCGGTCGAGGCGCATCAGGTGCCGCACAACCCGCGCATGCCCTATCGCGTACGCTGCCGTGACGACAGCGGCGCGCTGTTTCTCGTCTTCTTTCATGTGAAGGACGATTACCTGGAGCGCATCCTGCCGGTGGGCGCGACGCGGGTGGTGAGCGGCCGGGTCGAGCATTTCAACAACCAGGTCCAGATCACCCATCCCGACCACATTCTCGATCCCGAAGCGCCGGGCGAGATGAAGCTGATCGAGCCGGTTTACCACCTGACGGCGGGGCTGTCGCTGCGCGTGGCGCAGAAGGCGGTGGATGCCGCGCTGGCGCGCGCGCCCGAGCTGCCGGAATGGTGCGACGCCGAATACCGGCGCCGCAAGGCGTGGCCGTCCTGGCATGAAGCGATTTTGGCCGCGCATGCGCCCGCTTCGGCTTCGGATTTGCTGCCCGGCACCGCTCCGCGCGCGCGCCTCGCCTATGACGAGCTGCTCGCCAACCAGCTCGCTATCGCGCTGATGAAGGCGCATGCCGCGCGCCTGCCCGGCCGCGCGGTCAAGGTCGCGGGAAAGCTGCGCGACGAGTTGATCCAGTCTCTGCCCTTCAAGCTCACCGGGGCGCAGCTGCGCGCCTTGTCCGAGATCGGCGGCGATATGGCGGCGTCACACCGCATGTTGCGGCTGCTGCAGGGCGATGTCGGCAGCGGCAAGACGGTGGTGGCGCTGATCGCCATGCTCGACGCGGTCGAGGCGGGCGGCCAGGCGGCGCTGATGGCGCCCACCGAAATCCTGGCGCGGCAGCATTTCGCCACGTTGACTTCTCTTGCCAAGGATTTGGACGTGAGGATCGCGTTGCTCACCGGCCGCGAGAAGGGCCGCGTGCGCGACGAAATCCTGTCGAATCTTGAATCGGGCGAGACCGGAATTGCGATCGGCACTCATGCGCTGTTCCAGGAAGGCGTCGCGTTCCAGGATCTGCGCCTCGCCGTGATCGACGAGCAGCATCGCTTCGGCGTCGAACAGCGCATCGCGCTTTCCGAAAAAGGCCGCGGCGTCGATATCCTGGTGATGACCGCCACGCCCATTCCGCGCACCTTGGAGATGACCGCCTATGGCGATCTCGATTCCTCGCGGCTCGACGAAAAACCCGCCGGCCGCCCGAAAATCGTCACCCGCATCGTGCCCGCCGAACGCTACGGCGAGGTCGTCGACGGCATCAAGCGCGCGCTCGCCAAGGGCGACAAGATCTACTGGATCTGCCCGCTGATCGAGGAATCCGAGGACAGCGATCTCGCCGCCGCCGAGGAACGCTTCGCCGAGCTCAAGAAACTGTTCGGCGCGCGTGTGGGATTGGTGCATGGCCGCATGAAGGGGCCGGAGCGCGACAATGCCATGGCGGAATTCGCCGGGGGTTCGGTCGATCTGCTGGTGGCAACCACGGTGATCGAGGTCGGCGTCGACGTGCGCGAAGCCACCATCATGGTGGTCGAACACGCCGAGCGTTTCGGCCTGGCCCAGCTCCACCAGCTGCGCGGCCGCATCGGCCGGGGCGATCGGCCGTCTTCCTGCCTCTTGCTCTATACCCCGCCGCTGGGTGCCACCGCCAAGGCACGGCTGTCGATCCTGCGCGAAAGCGACGACGGCTTCCGCATCGCCGAGGAGGATTTGCGGCTGCGCGGCGCGGGCGAGCTGCTCGGCACGCGGCAAAGCGGGCTCGAGGAGTTCCGCCTCGCCGATCCTGCCTTTCACCTCGATCTGCTGGCGGCGGCGCGGGACGATTCCCGGCTCGTCCTGGCGCGCGACCCCGAGCTCGAAACCGCGCGCGGCGGCGCGCTCAGGACGCTGCTTTATCTGTTCGCGCGCGACGCGGCGGTGCGCTATCTGCGCTCGGGCTAGGGGTTTCCCCGGAAGCGGCCGCCTCGCGATAACTCGGCGGCACGACGATGCCGGTCGAGATCACCAGCTTCAACCCCTCCTCCACCGTCATGGCGAGCGGCCTGGTTTTCGCGCGCGGCAAATAAATGAGGTAACCCGAGGTGGGATTGGGCGTGGTCGGCACGTAGACGCCGACCAGATCGCCGCCGACCCGCTCCGCCATCTCGCCCTCGGTGCGCGACGTGACGAAGGCCACCGTCCACATCCCCGGGCTCGGCCATTCCACCATCACCACCTCGCGGAAACTGTTGGAGCGGTTGGCCAGCACGGTCTCGAACAACTGTTTCAAGGCGGAATAGATGCCGCTGACCACCGGCATGTGGGTCATGATCATGTCCGACAGGCGCAGCAGACCGCGGCCGGCATAGCCCGCGGTGAGCCAACCGAGCAGCGTCAGCGCCACCACCGCCACGACCAGCCCGAGACCGGGAATCTTGAACACCAGATCGAGCGGCTGGGGCAGCAGCTTCGCCACCGCGCGGTCGATGAAGTCAACGAAACTCCAGGTGAGCCACAAGGTGAAGGCGATCGGCCCGGTGACCAGGATGCCGGCGATGAAATAGGCGCGGAGGCGGCCGCCCAGGCGCGACAGGCGCGTGGGCTCGGGCGGCGGCACGGTCTGGCCGGTTTCGGTCATCGCCAAACTCCACGCAGGCTACACGCGAACATGTGAACTCCCGGACCTATGGCTTTGGCGGCTTTAGGCGTAGTTTCTCAGGCACAGCGTCCCGCACTTTAATCGCGTCAGGAGCAACCCGCCAGTGACCCCCGCACCACCCCGTCTCCTGGCGCTGGCGACAGCCGTGCCGCCCTTCCGCCTCGCCCAGGCCGAAATCCAGAACCGGGCGCGCGGCTTTTTCGAGGGCGCCAACGCGTTGGACATCGACCACCTGCTGCCGGTTTTCGCCAATGCCGGCATCGACGCGCGCTATTCCTGCGTGCCGCTTGAATGGTACGACCGGTCGCATGGCTGGGCGGAACGAAACAGTCTCTATCTCAGCAACGCGCTCGCGCTGCTGGAAAAGGCCTCGCGCCAGGCGCTGGCCCAGGCCGGGATCGCGCCGGACGAGATCGACGGCGTGGTCGTGGTTTCGACGACCGGCATCGCCACGCCCAGCCTCGACGCCATGTTGATGA
>DATNMV010000141.1:0-2449 GCA_035602175.1 Allostellaceae bacterium | reverse complement strand
AGGCGCCCGGTTTTCCGCCAGATGGTCGCGATGAGCGCCATCAGCTGGTCGCCGTCGAGCAGGCGGCCTTTTTCGTCCGCGGCCACCAGCCGGTCGGCGTCGCCGTCGAGCGCCACACCCAGATGGGCGCGGCTGTCGATGACCGCGCGCTGCATGGTCTGGGTCGAGAGCGTACCGCAATTGCGGTTGATGTTGAGACCGTCCGGCGACACGCCCAGGGGCACGACCTCGGCGCCCAATTCCCACAGCACGGTGGGCGCGACCTTGTAAGCGGCGCCGTTGGCGCAATCGACCACCACCTTGAGGCCGTCGAGGCGCAGGCCCTTGGGGAAGGTGTTCTTGACGAATTCGATATAGCGCCCGCCGGCGTCGTCGAGCCGCTTGGCGCGGCCCAGCGCATTGACCGGGGCGCGACCGGCCGCCGTGTGCTCGAAGGCGGCCTCGATTTGCGCCTCGATCGCGTCCGACAGCTTGAAGCCGTCGGGACCGAACAGCTTGATGCCGTTGTCCTCATAGGGGTTGTGCGAGGCCGAGATCATGACGCCGAGATCGGCGCGCAAGGAGCGCGTCAGCATGGCGATGGCCGGGGTCGGCATCGGCCCCACCAGCACCACGTCCATGCCCATGGCGATGAAGCCGGAGGTCAGCGCGGGTTCGATCAAATATCCGGACAGCCGGGTGTCCTTGCCGATCACCGCCAGGTGGCGGTGATCGCCGCGCTTCAGGATCAGTCCGGCCGCCATCGCCACCTGCAAGGCGGTTTCGGCGGTCATGGGTTCGGCGTTGGCGATGCCGCGGATGCCGTCGGTGCCGAACAGCGAGCGCGTCTTGGCGGATTTCAAGAAAACTGTCCCCCGGAACGCGGGCTCAACCGCCCGGCTGCGGCTCCGGCTCGAGGCCGGTGGCCTTGCCGCTGCCGGCGGGCGGCACCGAGGGGCGGCGTCCGGCCGCGGGCGCGGCGGCGGGCGGCGGCTCGACCGCGCCGCCGGTGTCGCGGACGATCTTTTCGCCGCGGATGATGCGCCGGATCTCGTCGACCGAGAGGGTCTCGAATTCCAGCAACCCCTTGGCCAGGAGATGCAGCTCGTCAACATGCGCGGTCAGAATCTCGCGCGCCGTCTGCTCGCCCTGCTCGACGATGCGGCGGATCTCGTCGTCGATCACCTTGGCGGTGGCGTCGGAGACGTTCTTGCGCTGGGTGACGGAGTGGCCGAGGAAGACCTCTTCCTCGTTCTCGCTGTAGCGCAGCGGGCCCAACTTGTCGCTGAAGCCGAATTCCGTGACCATGCGGCGCGCCAGGTTGGTGGCGCGGCGGATGTCGTCGGAGGCGCCAGTGGTGACCTTCTCGGGGCCGAAGATCATCTCCTCGGAGATGCGGCCGCCGAACAGGCTCGCCATCATCGCTTCGAGCTCCATCTTCGACTGGCTGTATTTGTCGCGTTCGGGCAGGAACATGGTGACGCCCAGCGCGCGGCCGCGCGGGATGATGGTGACCTTGTGCAGCGGTTCGTGGCCGGGGACGTAGAGCATGACCAGGGCGTGGCCGCCCTCGTGATATGCGGTCAGCTTCTTCTCGTCCTCGGTCATGACCATGGAGCGGCGCTCGGCGCCCATCATGACCTTGTCCTTGGCCTGTTCGAACTCGGCCATGGTGACCGAGCGCTTGCCCTTGCGCGCCGCCATCAGCGCCGCCTCGTTGACGAGGTTGGCGAGATCGGCGCCGGAGAATCCGGGCGTGCCGCGCGCGATGATGCGCGGATCGACGTCGGACGCGAGCGGCACCTTGCGCATATGAACCTTGAGGATCTTCTCGCGGCCGACGACATCGGGATTGGGCACGACCACCTGGCGGTCGAAACGTCCCGGGCGCAGCAGCGCGGGATCGAGCACGTCGGGCCGGTTGGTGGCGGCGATCAGGATCACGCCTTCATTGGCCTCGAAGCCGTCCATCTCGACCAGCAACTGGTTGAGGGTCTGTTCGCGCTCGTCGTTGCCGCCGCCGAGGCCGGCGCCGCGGTGACGGCCGACGGCGTCGATCTCGTCGATGAAGATGATGCAGGGCGCGTTCTTCTTGCCCTGCTCGAACATGTCGCGCACGCGCGAGGCGCCGACGCCGACGAACATCTCGACGAAGTCGGAGCCGGAAATGGTGAAGAACGGCACGTTGGCCTCGCCGGCGATGGCGCGCGCCAACAGCGTCTTGCCGGTACCGGGCGGGCCGACCAGCAGAACGCCCTTCGGAATCTTGCCGCCGAGGCGCTGGAATTTCTGCGGATCCTTGAGGTACTCGACGATTTCCTCGAGTTCGTTCTTGGCCTCGTCGATGCCGGCGACGTCGTCGAAGGTGATGCGGCCCACCTTCTCGGTGAGCAGGCGCGCGCGGCTCTTGCCGAAGCCCATGGCGCGGCCGCCGCCGCCTTGCATCTGGCGCATGAAGAAGATCCACACG
>DATNMV010000140.1:0-3645 GCA_035602175.1 Allostellaceae bacterium | reverse complement strand
CGCCCTTGGCGCAAAAGGATGGCCCGACGATGAGACTCTGCCGCTTCAACGACAATCGCATCGGCCTGGTGCGCGGCACCAACCTTCACGACGTGACCGCGATCCGAGACGATTTGCCTGCGGTGCGCTATCCGCTGCCGGCTGGCGATCCGCTGATCGAACAACTGCAACGGCTGCGCCCCAAGATGGAAAAGCTCGCCGACCAGGCCAAGCCGATTCCGGCGGCGTCGGTCAATTTCCTGAGCCCGGTCGCCAATCCATCCAAGATCATCGGCACGCCGGTCAATTACCAGAAACACCGCGAGGAAGCCGACAAGGACGCCCAGATCGCGGTCTATAGCGGCGCCAACCGCGCGCGCACCATCGAAGAGCAGGGCCTGTTCATCAAGGCCAGCTCCTGCCTGGTCGGCCCGTCGCAAGGCGTATCCGTCCACTTCCCCGACCGCCGCACCGACCACGAGGCCGAGCTCGGCCTGGTCATCGGCAAGCGCGCCCGCAACGTGAGCGAGGCCGCGGCGCTTCAATACGTCGCTGGCTACGCCATCGCGCTCGACATGGTGGTGCGCGGTACCGAGGACCGCAGCTTCCGCAAATCGATCGACAGCTACGGCGTGCTGGGGCCTTGGATGGTGACGGCGGACGAGCTGGGCGATCCCTCGAACCTCGATTTCTCGCTCACCGTGAACGGCGAGTTGCGCCAGGCGTCGAACACGAGGCTGATGGTGATGAATATTCCGAAGCAGATCAGCTGGGCTTCGCACTGGTACGAATTGTTGCCCGGCGACATCATCATGACCGGCACCTGCGAGGGCGTCGGACGCGTCATGCCGGGCGATATCATGGCGCTTGAATTCGAGCGCATCGGCAGGATGGAAGTGCCGGTGCGCGCCGCGGATTAGGCTCTCGGCCACGGCCGGAGTTTGTCGATTTTAAGGCAAGTCCTTGCGCCGGCTGGAAATTTTCCCTTGGGTCCGGCCGGCGCCGTAGTCTTATAATAATTTCATGAACCGGAACTGGCGATTCGTTCGCGCCCGTTCCGGTCCGGGGGCGGTTTTCCGCCGTGCCGGCGCGAGCCGACTGTACCAGTAACGATCTGGAGAAGGGAGGCGCCTATGAATGTCGAGGCAATTCTCAAGGCCAAGGGCCGGGACGTGGTCACCATCGCGCCCGAAGCCACCATCAACGATGCGGTCTTGCTGCTGCGCCGCAAGCGCATCGGCGCGCTGGTGATCGGCGGCGCGGCCGGACCCGAAGGCATCTTGTCCGAACGCGACATCGTCCGCGCGCTCGCCGATTACGGCGCGCGCATATTCGACCTGCCGGTTTCGGCGCTGATGACGCGGCGCGTCATCACCTGCACGCCGAAGGACAGCGTTTCCGGCCTGATGGCCGAGATGACCGCGCGCCGCATCCGCCACTTGCCGGTGGTGGAGGACGGCGCGTTGATCGGCATCGTCAGCATCGGCGACGTGGTCAAGCACCATCTCGACGAGGTCGAACACGAGGCAAACGCGCTGCGCCAGTTCATCGCCAGCGCCTGAGCGTCGGTTAGGCCCGGTTCTCGATTTCAGGCGCCCGGCCGCGCCAGCTCGATGAGATAGTCGGCGAAATCGGCCGGCTTCAGCTTGATGACGAGGCTTTCCGCCTCGCCCCTGAGTGCGCGCGCGACCAGCATGTGGTTCTCGACCTGGACGGGATCGACCTTGAACAGGCCGATGGCGTCCTTGAGACGCGGATAGTATTTGGGGTCGATCATCTTGATCTTGCGCTGGACGCGCTCGACCACCTGCGCCTCGCTCAGCCCCTCGGCCTTCTCCTGCTTCAGGAGCGCCCAGTCCTCCGCGCCGGCCCAGCCGCGCGCCACCTCGTCCTTCGGGTCTTCATCGCTGTAGCCGAGCTTGAAGACATGCTTCGACAGGCCGACATCCGAGGCCCATTTGCCGAATTTGACGCTGCGCGCCACGAAGATCGCACCCATCGCCTCGCTCTCCCTCGATGCGCGTCGCCGAGCCATAGCGCCGCCCGATCCCGCGGGTCAATCGATTCCCGCCGCCGATTCGCGCCCGCCAGCTCCCGCGGGCCCGATTCCGCTTGGAGATGAGGCGCGCATCCGATAAGCCTCGCGGCAAGATCGGTCGGGCGCGGGCGGGGGGAATGAGAAAATCGGCGGCGTTGCTTCTCGTGACGGCGGCTTTGCTCGGATGGGCGGCATGGGCCGATCCCGCTTCGGCCAAGACTTTCCGCTGGGCGGCCGCCGACGACGTTGCCTCGCTCGATCCCTATAGCCGGCGGGAGATCTTCCAGCTCTCCTTTCTCGGCAATATCTACGAGCCGCTGGTGCGCCGCGATCGCGACCTGGCGCTGGAACCGGCGCTGGCCACCGATTGGGAGCAGGCGGCGCCGCTGGTATGGCGTTTCCATCTGCGTCGCGACGTGCGTTTCCAGGACGGCACGCCCTTCACCGCCGCCGACGTGGCGTTCTCTTTCGCGCGCGCGACGTCCGAGTTCTCGAAGCTCGGCCTTGTCCTGTCCGCGATCCAGTCGGTGCGCAAGGTCGACGCCTATACAGTCGACGTCGTCACCACCGCGCCCGATCCGATCCTGCCCCAGGAGATCACGGGCTGGGACATCATGAGCAAGGACTGGTGCGAGAAGAACGATTCCGCCGCGCCCGCCGATCTCGCCGATGACGAGAGCAATTACGCCGTCACCCACGCCAACGGCACCGGACCGTTCATGGTTGCGGAGCGCACGATCGGTGAAGATACCGTGCTGGCGCCCAATCCCGCCTGGTGGGACAAGCCGCGGCACAATCTCGACCGCGCGGTGTTTCATCCGATCGCCGATGACGTCGCGCGCGTCGCGGCGTTGCAATCGGGCGAGATCGACATGATCTACAGCGTGCCGCCGCAAAGCATCGATCGCCTCGCGCACGCGCCCGGCATCCACGTCGTCCACGGGCCGGGACTGACGACCATCTTCCTGGGCTTCGACCAGTCGCGCCCCGCGCTCATGGGCAGCGACGTCAAGGGCGCCAACCCGTTCAAGGACCGCCGCGTGCGCGAAGCCTTCGCCCGCGCGATCGACGAGGCCACCATCGCCGCCAAGGTGATGCGCGGCCTGGCCACGCCGGCGGCGCTTCTGGTCGGTCCGGGGGTCGAGGGCTTCGAGCAGGATTTGAACCAGCGCCCGGACTTCGACCCGATCGAGGCGCGCCAGCTTCTGGCCGACGCCGGATATCCCGGCGGCTTCGCCATCGACATGGATTGCCCCACCGACCGCTACGTCAACGACGAGGCGATCTGCCAGGAGGTGGTGGCGATGCTGGCCAAGGTGAACGTGCACGTGCAACTCAACGCCAAGCCGCGCGCCCAGTTCTTCGACAAGATATTCGATCCCGGCTGGCGTTCGAGCTTTTATCTGTTGGGCTGGACGGCGTCGAGCGACGACGCGTTAGATGCGCTCGATAATCTGGCGGCGACGCGCTCGCCGGAGCGGCATCAGGGCGAATACAATATCGGCGGCTATTCCAACCCCGACCTCGATCTGCTGCTGTCGTCGATCGAGGCCGAAACCGATTCCAAAAAGCGCCGCGCCTTGCTCGTCCAGGCGCTCTCGATGGTGAAGGAGGATTTCGCCTACATT
>DATNMV010000139.1:0-3736 GCA_035602175.1 Allostellaceae bacterium | reverse complement strand
CCGCCGACATGCTCGGGCGCATCCGGCGCGAGCTCGGCCTCACCATCGTCTGGGTCGAGCACATCATGGGCGTCCTGATGCGCGTGGTCGATCGCGTCATCGTGTTGGATCACGGTGAGACGATCTTCGCGGGACTTCCCAAGGACGCCGCCCAGGACGCACGCGTCGCCGAGGTCTATCTCGGCCGGCGGAAAACGTGAGCGCGCTTTTAACCTTGGACGGGGTGTCGGCGGGGTACGGCTCGTTCGCCGCGCTTTTCGAGGTCTCGCTGAAAGTGGAAGCGGGCGAGGCGGTGGGCGTGGTCGGCCCCAACGGCGCGGGCAAGACCACCTTGATGCGCGTCATCTCCGGCCTGTTGCGGTTGAGCGCCGGCAGCTTCGCGCTCGAAGGCCGGCGGTTGGAACAGCTTCCCGCCTATCGCATCGTCGAGGCCGGCATCGCCCATGTGCCGGAAAACCGGCGGCTGTTCGGGCGCCTGACGGTCGAGGAGAATTTGCGCATGGGCGCCTTTCTGGCCGCCGCGCGCCGGCATTTTTCCGAACGGATTCAATGGGTTTACGAGCTGTTCCCGCGCCTCAAGGAGCGCAGCGGCCAGCTGGCGGGAACGCTGTCGGGCGGCGAGCAGCAGATGTGCGCCATCGGCCGCGCGCTCATGTCCGAACCCAAGCTTTTGTTGATGGACGAGCCTTCGGCCGGGCTGGCGCCGCTGGTGGTCGAACAGGTGTTCGAACTGGTGAAGCGCATCCGCCAGGAAGGCTTCACGGTCCTGATAGTCGAGCAGAATGTCGGCCAGGTGCTGGAGGTGGTGGACCGGGCCTATCTGCTCGAAGCCGGGCGCATCAAGCTCGCCGGCCCGGCGGCCGAGCTCAAGCACAACGACTTCATCCGCTCGTCCTACCTCGGGCTCTGAGCGGACGCATGGACATCTATCTCCTCGAGGCGATCATCAACGGGCTCTTGCTGGGCGGCGTGCTGGCGCTGTTGTCGCTCGGCCTCAATCTCATTTTCGGCGTCATCGACGTGGTGTGGATCGTCTATGCCGAGATCGTGATGAGCGCGATGTACGCGGTCTACTGGCTGCACAATTACTATGGCTGGCCGCTGTTCCTGGCCTTCGCCGCCGCCATCATGATCGCCGCGCTGATCGGCGTGCTGGTGCATGTGCTGGTGATCGAGCCGATCCTGGGCTCCGCCCCGATCAACCAGCTGCTGGCGACGGGCGGATTGCTGTTCTTCCTGCAATCGCTGGCGACGCTCCTGTTCGGTACCGAATTCCGCAATCTCGGCGTGCGCCTGCCGGTGCTGGAGCTGGCCGGCCTTTATATCAGCTTCTCGCGGCTGATCGCCTTCGTCGTGGCGCTCATCGGCGCGGTCATTCTGTATCTCTTCCTTGCGCGGACATATCTCGGCACCGCCATCCGCGCCATCTCGCAGGACCGCGAAATCATGGGGCTGATGGGGGTGAATGAAAGGCGCGTCTACGTCATCACCTCGGCGATCGGCGGCGGATTGGCGGGGTTGGCCGCCTGCCTCTTGGTGCTGCAATACGACGTGCACCCCTTCATCGGCCTCACCTTCGGCCCGATCACCTTCATGATCTGCGTGCTGGGCGGCCTCGGCAACATGATCGGCGGCTTCATCGCCGCCTTCATCATGAGCCAGATCATCGCCATCGGCGGCTTCTTCTTCTCGTCCGAGGTGGCCGAGGTGATGGCCTTCCTCTTCTTCATCGTCATGATCCTGATCCGGCCGCAAGGGATCCTGGGCAAGAAATGAACGCGCAACGGCTCATCGCCTATCTGCCGCCGGCGGCGATCCTGGCGCTGCCTTTCTTCCTGCCCAATTATTATCAGCACCTGGCGGTGCAGATCGTGATCTGGAGCCTGGTCTACACATCCTGGTCGCTGATGGGCCGGTTCCGGCTCACCTCGCTGGGCCACGGCGCGTTTCTGGGCGTGGGCGCCTATGTGCCGACATTGCTGTGGAACAATTGGAACGTCTCGCCCTGGCTCGGCATTCCGGCCGCCATGGCGCTCGCGGTGACGCTGGCGATGGTGGTGGGCTATCCCTGCTTCCGGTTGAAGGTGGTGGGTCATTATTTCGCGCTGGTGACGCTGGCCCTGGGCCAGGTGGTGCTGCTGGTGATTGTGGCGGCGCGCGACGTCACCGGCGGCTCGCTCGGCATGACGCCCCGGATCGTGGGTCATTCCTGGTACGCGCTGCAGCTGCCCGACAAGTCGGAATTCTACGCCGTGGCGCTGGCCGCCTGGCTCATCGGAATCGCAATCTGGTTCCGGGTCGACCGCGGCATGGAGCGCGCGGCGCTTGAGGCGATCGGCGAAGACGAAGACGCGGCCGCGGCGATCGGCATCGACGTGCTGCGCGAGAAGCTCAAGATCACCGCGCTGTCGACCGCGCTCACCGCGCTGGGCGGCGCGCTCTACGCCCAATATCTGATGTATCTCAATCCCGACATCATGTCGGGGGTCGGCGTCTCGTTCCAGATCGTGTTCGCGTCGATTGCCGGCGGCATGTATTCGACACTCGGTCCGACCGTGGGGGCCGTCTTCACGATAGGCCTCAACGAGGGCCTACGCGTGCTGTTCGGAACCCACTTCATCGGTGCCGCCAACACCATCTACGGCGCGCTTCTGGTGGTGTTCATCATCTTCATGCCGCGCGGCATCGTCGGCTTGTTCGAGAAACTGCGGACGCGCGTCCAAACCCCGCCGCCGTCCGGCGCGCCCGACACGCAGCCGGCGGAATAGCGGCCGGCGCTATTTCTTTGTCGCCTGCTCCAGGCGGTGGAACAGGATTGTGCAATTGTCGCCCTGACCCCACCCGTCGCGCGCGGCCTGGTCGTAGCATTCGAGCGCGCGTTCCAAAACCGGGAGCCGCACGCCTTCGGTCTCGGCCCAGCCGAGCATGATGGCGATGTCCTTGCGCACGCCGTCGATGGTGAAGCCTTGAGGCGGCAGCTTGCCGGTTTCGAGCGCCGTCACCACCGCCGGCCCGCGCCCCTTGAGGCCGTTGATGCCGCCCGAGCTTTCGCCGAACACCTCCATCATCTTCGCGGGCGCGATGGCGAAGCCGCGCGTGAGCGAGATCGCCTCGCCCAGCGCCTCCCAATAGACCGAGAGCGGCAGGTTGATGGCGAGCTTCATCGCCGCGCCCGCGCCGTTCCCGCCCATATGCTCGACGCGGCGGCAGACCAAATCCAACACCGGCTTGGCGCGGGCGAAATCCTCCTTGTCGCCTCCGGGCATGCCCAAAAGCTTGCCTTCGCGCGCGGGTCCTACCGTGCCTCCGACGGGGCACTCGAGCAGAGCGGCCCCTTTCGCCTTGGCGGTTTTCGCCAGTGCCTGCGGCAAAGCGGGCGAAACCGTGCTCATCTCGACGAACAGCTTGCCCTTGATTTCGCCCGAGAACAGGCCGCCGGTCCCGTCATAGACCGCGCGCACGGCATTATCGTCGATCAGGATGGACAGGATGATGTCGGATTTGGCCGCGATCTCGGCCGGGCTCGCGGCCCAGCTGGCGCCGCGCTCCAGCAGCGGCTTCGCCTTCTCCGCGCTGCGGTTCCAGATCACGGGCTTTTGCCCCTGGTCCAGGAGCCGCGCCACCATCGCCGCGCCCATGCGCCCGAGGCCGCAGAATCCGATGTTCATCAATCCCCTCCCTTGAACCGGCTTTGCCTAAAGGCAATCGCCGGAAGGGTCAAGTAAGGGGCGTGCGA
>DATNMV010000138.1:0-2417 GCA_035602175.1 Allostellaceae bacterium | reverse complement strand
GCGCCGGCTTCCGGCTTGGGCCGTATGGTCAGAAGCGGCTCGATCACCGCTTCGATGCCGCGCGCGGCGAGCGCTTCGGCCAGCGCAAGGGCATCCGCGCGCGGCCGCGTCACCAGCGCCTTCATCGCGCCGCCCGGCCGGAAATTCCGGCGAGGAAATCCGGGCCGGCGCGCGCTTTGAGTTCCGCCCCGGCGTCCTGCCCGAGCGCCACGGCGTCCCTGGCGGCGCCTTCGCGCCGCACCGCGTGGCGTTGCTTGCCGTCGGGCGTGATCACCAGCCCGTCGAGAATCAATTTGCCGCCGGCCAGGGTCGCGAGCGCGCCGAGCGGCGTGCGGCAATCGCCGCCCAACGCCGCCAGCAGCGCGCGCTCCGCCGCGACGCAGCTTTCGGTCGCGGGATCGTTGACCGGCGCCAGCAAGCGCCGCGCCCGCTCGTCATCGTCGCGGATCTCGACGCCGATCGCGCCCTGCGCCGGCGCCGGCAGCATCTCCGCCGGATCGAGAATGGCGGAAATCGCGTCGCTCAGCCCAAGTCGCCGCAATCCGGCCACCGCCAGAATCGTCGCGTCGATGTCCGATGAGGCGAGTTTGTCGATGCGCGTGCCGACATTGCCGCGCAACGGCACGATCTTCAGATCGGGCCGGGCGAAGAGCGCCAGCGCCTGGCGCCGGAGCGAGTTGGTGCCGAGCGTGGCGTTTTTCGGCAATTCCGCGAAGCTCGCCGCCTCGGCCGCGATCAGCGCGTCGCGCGGGTCGCCGCGCGGCAGCAGGCAAGCGATCTCCAGGCCCTTGGGGAGATGCGCCGTCATGTCCTTCATCGAATGAACGGCGAAGTCGATCGCTCCCGCCTTGAGCGCCTCCTCGATCTCCTTGGTGAACAGGCCCTTGCCGCCTTCCTCGGCGAGATTGCGGTCGGCCATCAGATCGCCGCTGGTGCGGATGACGGTGATCTCGATCGCGCCGGGTTCGGCCAGCTCGCCATGCGCCGCCGTGAGCCAGCTGCGCAATTCTCCGGCCTGGGCCAGCGCGAGCGGGCTGCCGCGGGTGCCGAGGCGCAAAAGGGGCGGGGCCATGGCCTTTTCTTAAGCGCATATGGCGGTGAAGTGAAGGCCCCGCTATGGTTTCGCCGCCATGCTGATCCTGGGCATCGAGACGAGTTGCGACGAAACCGCGGTCGCGGTGGTGTCGGACGAAGAACCGCGCATCCGCGCCAATCTGGTGCTGTCGCAGTTGGAGGAGCATCGTCCTTATGGCGGCGTCGTGCCCGAGATCGCGGCGCGCGCGCACCTCGACCATCTCGACGGGCTCATATCGGCCGCGCTGGAACGGGCGGGTGTGGGCTTCGAAAACCTCTCCGCCGTGGCGGCCACCGGCGGCCCCGGCCTGATCGGCGGCGTCATGGTCGGCGTGATGGAGGCCAAGGCCATATGCTTTGCCTGCGATCTTCCCTTCATCGCCGTCAATCATCTCGAAGGCCACGCGCTTTCGGCGCGGCTCGTCGAATACGTGCCCTATCCTTTTCTGCTGCTGCTGGTCTCGGGCGGGCATTGCCAGTTGCTGATCGTCGAAGGCGTCGGGCGCTACCGCCGGTTGGGCACGACGGTCGACGACGCGGCGGGCGAATGTTTCGACAAGGGCGCGAAGCTCCTGGGCCTGGGCTATCCCGGCGGCCCGGCGATAGCGGCCGCCGCCGAAACCGGATCGGCTTCGCGCTTTCCCCTGCCGCGGCCGATGCAAGGCCGCGCGGGTTGCGACTTCTCCTTCTCGGGATTGAAGACCGCGCTGGCCGGAACGGCGGCAAAACTCGATGCCGAAGGCCTGCTTGACCAAGGCGCGCGCGCCGATCTCGCGGCCTCGCTCCAGCATGCCATCAACGATTGCCTGCTCGACCGCACTGCCCATGCGCTCGACGTCTTTCGCGCAAAGCATCCCGGCGCGCGCCATCTGGTGGCGTCCGGCGGCGTTGCGGCCAATGCGCGTCTCCGCCAAGGGCTTGCCGGTCTTGCCGCGAAAACCGGCTGCGTGCTCGTGCTGCCGCCGCCCGCGCTTTGCACCGACAACGCGGCGATGATCGCCTGGGCCGGGATCGAGCGCTTCAAGGCGGGGCTCACCGACGGGCTCGATTTCGCGCCGCGTCCGCGCTGGCCCTTGGATTCCGCCGCTCTCAACCGCGTGAATTGAACCGGCGGGTGCATTCGCCTAGCATGGCTGAGCCAAGTCAATAAGGCTGGCCGAGACAACATAAGGGGGGAGGAACGTTCCATGAGCATCCGCATCCTGATCGCCGCGCTCCTGGGCGCGGCGCTGTTCGCCGCCGCCGGCCAGGCCACCGACGTGAAGCCCAAGCCTTTCACGGTGACCTCGTCCTCCTGGAAGGACAACGCCATGGTCGCGCGCAAATACGCCGGCAATCTCGCG
>DATNMV010000137.1:0-2468 GCA_035602175.1 Allostellaceae bacterium | reverse complement strand
CCGCCGACCGTGACCGGCTCGAGCTTGGCGACCGGGGTGAGCGTGCCCTGGCGGCCGACCTGGATGACGATGTCCTTGAGCAAGGTCTGCGCCCGCTCGGCCGGGAATTTATGCGCGATCGCCCAGCGCGGCGCGCGGCTGACGAAGCCGAGGCGTTCCTCCAAATCGAGGTCGTTGACCTTGTAGACCACGCCGTCGATGTCATAAGGGAGCTGCGCGCGCTTGGCCGCCATGTCGCGGTGGAAGGCGAGTACCTGCTCGACGCCACGGCACAGCTTCGAATGCGGATCGACCGCGAAGCCCCAGGATTTAAGGTGTTTCAGCGCTTCTTCATGGCTTTTGGCGAAGGGCCGGTCGGTCTCGCCCCAGGCATAGGCGAAGAATTTCAACGGCCGTTTGGCCGTGATCGAAGAATCGAGCTGGCGCAAGGAGCCGGCGGCGGCGTTCCTGGGATTGGCGAAGACCGGCTCGCCTTCCTTTTCCCGCTCCTTATTGAGCGCGAAAAACCCCGGATGTTCCATATAGACCTCGCCGCGCACCTCGATGATGCCCGGCCAGCCCTGGCCCTTCAGCTCCTTGGGCACGGTCGCGAGCGTCTTGATGTTGGCGGTCACGTCCTCGCCGGTGACCCCGTCGCCGCGTGTCGCGCCCAGGACCAGCTTGCCCTTCTCGTAACGGATCGAGGCCGACAGCCCGTCGATCTTGGGTTCAGCCATGACCGCGATGGTTTCGGGCTCGACCCGTTTCACATCCTCGGGAGCGCGGAAGAAATTGCGCACGCTCTTGAAGAATTCGCGCACCTCCGCCTCGTTCATGGCGTTGTCGAGCGACAGCATGGCGTGCGGATGGCGGACCTTGGCGAAACCGCCGGACGGCGCCGCGCCCACGCGCTGCGAGGGGCTGTCGGCGCGCATCAGCTCGGGAAAGCGCTTTTCGATCGCGGCATTGCGCCGCCTGAGATCGTCGTATTCCGCGTCTGAAACCTCGGGCGCGTCCTTCTGGTAATAAAGCTTGTCGTGACGCGCGATTTCCCCAGCCAGGCGTTTCAGCTCCGCCTTCGCTTGGGCCTCGGTCAGTTCCTCGACGGCGGTTTCTCCCTTGGCCGCCCGGCTCACGCCTCGGCTCCGGCCATGAGCGAGGCCGCCGCCGCGCGCGCTTCGGCGGTGATGGCGGCGCCCGACAGCATGCGGGCGATTTCCTCGCGCCGCGCCTCGGCCGAAAGCTCCTCCACCCTTGTCAGGGTCTTCTGCGCCGCGTGGCTCTTTTCCACCCGCCAGTGATGCGATCCCCGCGCCGCCACCTGGGGCGAATGCGTCACCACCAGCACCTGCACGTCCCGGCCGAGGCGGTGAAGCCGCTCGCCCACCGCCGCCGCCGCCGCACCGCCGATGCCGCTGTCGACCTCGTCGAACACTAGCGTCGGCACCGGCGAGGTCCGCGCCAGCACCACCTTCAAGGCCAGCATGAAGCGCGAGAGTTCCCCGCCCGAGGCGATCTTGGCCAAGGGCCCCGCCGGCGCGCCCGGGTTGGTGGCGACTTCGAAATGCACGCGCTCGCGGCCGCGTTCGCCCCAATCGGCCTCGCCGAGCGCCGTCAGCACGGTCGCGAACCGCGCCTTGTCGAGCTTCAAGGGCTTCAATTCCTTGGTCACCGCGGCGTCGAGCGCGGCCACCGCCTTGCGGCGCAGGGCGGTAACCTTGTCGGCGGCCGCGATATAGGCCTTGCGCGCCTCGGCCGCCGCGCGCGCCAGCTTCTCCACCCCGTCGCCGCCATCCTCCAGCGCCGCCACTTTGGCCGATATCCCGGCGCGGAGATCGGCCAAGCCGTCGACCGCGACATTGTGCTTGCGCGCGAGCGCGCGGAGCGCGAACAGCCGCTCCTCGATCTTCTCGGCGCTGTGCGGCGCGTTGCCCAAATCGCGCAAGGCGCCTTCGATCTCACCGATCGCCTCGCGCGTCTCGACCGATGCCCGTTCCAGCGCGCCGAGCGCGGCGTCGAGCCGTCCGGCCGCCTTGTCCCGAAGCCGCTCGAGATGGCGCGACGCGGCGTTGATCGCGCGCTCGCCGCCGCGCTCGCCCGTAAGCTCGGCCAGCGCCCCCTCCAAGGCCTCGTTAAGCCGCTCGCGGTTCATCAGCAGGGCGCGTTCCTCGGCCAGGGTGTTTTCTTCCCCCGGCTTGGGCTCGAGCGCCTCCAGTTCCTTGAGCGCGTGGCGCAGGAATTCCTCGTCGGCGCGGGCGCGCGCCAGGCGCTCGGCCGCTTCCTCGTGCGCTTTCTGCATTTCGCGCCAGGAATTCCAGGCCGCGGCCAGGGCCTTGGTATCGGCGGCCGCGACGCCATAGGCGTCGAGCGCCTCGCGGTGGGTCGCGGGATCAAGCAATCCCCGCTGAGCAAACTGCGCCTCGATCTCGACCAGCGCCTCGCCCGCCTGGCGCAACAGGCCGATGCTGACCGGCTGGTCGTCGATGAAG
>DATNMV010000136.1:0-3238 GCA_035602175.1 Allostellaceae bacterium | reverse complement strand
GCCGCCGAGCCGCGACGCCCAATCGACCGGCAGAACGGCGAACACCGTCATGACCGCGACCAGCGCCGCGGCCTCGGCCAGATGGGCGGCCCGGCGCAAGAGCGTGCGCGGCCGTTCGATCCCATTCCACAAGTCGGTTCGAATGAAACTAATTCGGATACCCCAAGGCTCGGGCGGCCCAGCTTTCGGCGGCATCCCGTATGCAGAACAACCGGGATGGTAAACGCACCGCCGGTCCCTGTCATGGTCGATCTACGACTCGACATTGCATGCCGGAGCAACCCGGAAAACACCGAGCAAAGAAAAAGGCCGCGCTGCGAAGCGCGGCCCAAGTTTAGGGAGGAAAGTCCGAAGGACTTTGCGGTGTGACCGCGCGCCCGTTATAGGGCGCGAATTCTCACTATATTGTTAAGGCTCGAATTTTCACTTCGATGGCCGAGGACATAGCTAACGCGCGGTAGGGTTAAACACTTCTTTCTCTTCGCAAGACGCCGCCGTCCTTGGTTCGGACGGCGGCTTTGCTACGGACTCTAGCTCCCCCGTAGCACAGCGAGCGCGCAATCCGGCGCGCGAGCGTCGTGCGAAGAAAAATTCTTAGCCTTTCGCGGCGTCGAAATAATCGTTGACCGAGCGAGCCAAGCTTTGCGCGATCGCGCTTCGGAAAGTGCCCTGGCGCAGCTGGCGCTCCTGCTCCCGATTTGAAAGGCAGCCGATCTCGACCAGGGCCGAGGGTATGTCCGGCGCCTTCAACACGGCGAAGCCGGCGGAACGGTGGCTGTTGTTCAGCATCGGCACGTGCCGCCCGAGCTCGACGACCAGATCCTGCGCGAGCAGGATCGAGAGATTGTTGGTCTGGCGCCGCGCCAGGTCGATGAGAATGCCGCTGACCTCGGGATCGTGCTGCGACAGATCGATGCCGGCGACCAGGTCGGCCTTGTTCTCGCGCGCGGCCAGAGCCGCGGCTTCACGGTCCGAGGCCTGCTCGGACAAGGTGTAGACCGAGGCGCCGCGTTCCGCCCGGTTGGGCAGCGCATCGGCATGGACGGACAGGAACAGGTCGGCGCCGGCGGCGCGCGCGCGCGCCACGCGCTGCGGCAGCGGAATGAATTCGTCGTCCTTGCGGGTGAAGCGCAACTCGAAACGCTTGCTCGCCGCGAGCTGACGGGCGACTTCCATCACCGTCGGCAGCGAGATGTCCTTCTCGTAGGTGCCGGCAAGCCCGATGGCGCCGGGATCGACGCCGCCATGCCCGGCGTCGAGCATGATCACCGGCAATTTCGGTTGCTTGATTTCATCGGCAAGCGCGCGCGAAAGATCGAGGGTTGACATCCCCGCCGCCGCGCCGGCCAGCAGCCGGTTGAAGCTTCGCCTGTTGATCGTAGCCGCCAAGACGCGCCCTCCCGCTCCCCTGGAACCAGATTCCATCAGGAAGGTAGATGCATTACCTAGGTAAATATTAGGTTAAAGCTTAGGATATGTCTATATCTAATTGAATAGACTAACTTTTACCCGTCTATCTCAACCACAACCCGGCCCCGCACCTCGCCCTTGAGGATCTTGGCGCCCCATTCGGGGAGAGCCTCGAGCTTCACGGTCTGGGTAATGGCGTCGAGCCTGTCCAAGGGCAGGTCGGTGGCGAGCCGCGCCCAGATCGCCTTGCGCTCTTCCGCCGGGCACAGCACTGAATCGATGCCGAGCAGCTTCACCCCGCGCAGCAGGAAGGGGATGACGCTGGCCGGAAGATCGCTGCCCCCCGCCAGGCCGCAAGCGGCCACCGAGCCGCGGTATTTCATCTGGGTCAGCACTGTGGCGAGGGTGGTGCTGCCGACGCTGTCGATCGCGCCGGCCCAGCGCTCGCTGTCCAAAGGCCGCGCGGGCGGCTTGGCGAGATCGACGCGGTCGATGAAAGAGGCCGCGCCGAGACTCTTCAGATAATCATGGGTTTCGGGCCGGCCGGTCGATGCCGCGATCGGATATCCCAATTTCGCCAGGATCGCGATCGCGACGCTGCCGACGCCGCCAGCGGCGCCGGTCACCAGCACGTCTCCCATGCCCGGCTTCAAGCCATGGCCCTCAAGCGCCATCACCGCCATCATCGAGGTGAATCCGGCAGTGCCGATAGCCATGGCGCGCTTGGTCGAGATGTTGGGCGGCAGCCTCACGAGCTGGCTTGCCTTGACCCGCGCCTTCTGGGCGTAGCCGCCCCATTGCATCTCGCCGACGCGCCAGCCGGTGAGCACCACCTTGTCGCCCGGTTTCCATTCCGGCGACGTCGAGCTTTCGACCGTACCGGCGAAATCGACCCCCGGAACATGCGGATATTTCCGCACCAGCTGGCCGATGCCGGAGAGGATCATGCCGTCCTTGTAATTGAGCGTCGAATATTCGACGGCAACGGTCACCTCGCCCGGCGGCAGGTCGCTTTCCGGCAGCGACGCCACCCGCGCCGAAACCTTGCCGCCCGCTTCTTCGAGCAACAAAGCCTTGAAGCCGCTCATCGCAGGCGTTCGAGGATGCTGACGTAATTGGCCACCGCCGCGCCGCCCATGTTGAATACGGCGGCGAGCTTGGCGTCCTTGATCTGGATGTCGCCGGCGGTACCGGTCAATTGCATGGATTGCAGCACATGCATGGAAACGCCGGTGGCGCCGATGGGATGGCCCTTGGCCTTAAGGCCGCCCGAGGCGTTGATCGGCAGCTTGCCGGTCTTCTCGGATATGCCGTCCTCGATCACGCGCGCGCCCTCGCCCTTCTTGGCCAGACCCATGGCCTCGTAAATCATCAACTCGGCGATGGTGAAGCAGTCATGAACCTCGGCGCAGGACAGATCGTCGAGCCCGACCCCGGCGCTGGTGAAGGCGCGCTGCCAGGCCACTTCGGGCCCCTCGTAAGACGTGATGTCGCGCTTCGACATGGGCAGGAAATCGTTGACGTGCTCAGCGGCGCGGAACACCACCGCCTTTTCCATGCCGAGCGCGGTGTCGATATCGGTCAGCACTAGCGCCGCCGCCCCGTCCGAGACCAGCGAGCAGTCGGTGCGTCGGAGCGGTCCGGCCACGATCGGGTTCTTGTCCGAAACCGTGCGGCAGAAATCGTATCCCAGGTCCTTGCGGATCTGCGCCAAGGGGTTGGACGCGCCGTTCTTGTGGTTCTTGGCGGCGATCTTGGCCAGCGCATCGGACTTGTCGCCGTAGCACTGGAAATAGGCCTCGGCGATGCGGCCGAAGACGCCGGCGAA
>DATNMV010000135.1:0-16364 GCA_035602175.1 Allostellaceae bacterium | reverse complement strand
GAGCCAGCGCCGCACCAGCGCCAGCAGCCGCGCCGGTTCCTCACAGATCATCAGATGCCCGGCCCCGGCCAGCACGGTCAGCCGCGCGCGCGGCATTTGCTTCGCCATGTCGGTGATGGCGCCCGAGATCCAGTCGCGGTCTGGCCGGTTGGGATCGCCGCCGACGAGATCGAGCGGGATGGTCACGCGCGCAAGGCCATTCCAACTGCCGGATTCGCGATGGGCCTCGTAGATCGCGCATTCGACTTCGGGCGGGCAGCACAAGGTGAAGCCGCCCGAGGGTTTGGGCTTGAGCGTGGCGCGGCAATGCGCTTTCAACATGGGATCGGGAAATTTGGCGAAAACGCTGTTGCCGGATTTGAGCCGCTCATAGAACGCCGCGACGCTCGGCCAATCCGCGCGGCGCCGGCGCGAGCCGGCGATCAGGCGGTCCTGGATGCGCATCGCCTCGGCATGGGATGTGGATTCAGGCGCGGGAAAAATCGGCGGCTCGATCAGCATCAGCGCCGGAAAGCGGGGCAGATTGCCGGCGATCGCGAGATCGATCGCCGAGGCGCCGCCCAACGAATGGCCGAGATAGGCCGGAACCGACCCTTCGAGCCGCGCTGTCACCGCCTCGGCCACCAGCCGCAAATCGTCAGCCAGGCGCTCGACATGGAAGACCCGGTCGAGCGGGCCCGCGGGCCAGCTCGATCCGCCATTGCCGCGCGCGTCATAGGCGAAGATGCGGGCGTGCTTGGCCAGATCCTTGAGCCAGGGCGCGTAGGAACCGGCCGCCAGCCCGTTGGCATGGCCGAACAGCAGCGCCGGCCCGTGCGCCGGGCCCGCGAGCGCGTAGACCGGGAGAACCACGCCGTCGGGCGCCGTCACGGCGAAGATAGCATCCGCGCCGTCGAGCGAAAGAAAGGACGGAGTCACGCCGTCAGTGGCCGTTGCTGTTGCGCGGATCGGTCCAGACGAACAGCTCCGGATTGATGTCGGCGCCGTAATGCGGATCGGACAAGGTCACGGTGACGGTCTTGTTCTGCGCGTCGATCACCGACCATTGCCGCAATTGCATCGGATCGTCGTTCAGCACCATCGTCACCCGGCCGCGCTCGGTGTGCTTGGTTTCGGTCACCATCAATTGCAGCACGCCGGGATCGCGCTGCAGCCCCAGCACCTGGACGTCGCCGCCGATGGTGATGTTGTCCTGCAGCAGGAACCAGGCCGGGGTCTGGTCGATGTCGACCCAGGACACCTGGCCGAGCTTTCTGTCGAAATAGAAGATCTCGCCGCGGGTGGTGACGATTACCATGTTGCTCGGCGGATCGTAATCGATCCGCATGCGGCCCGGACGTTGCAGATAGATGGTGCCCGCGGCGACGCTGCCGTCATCCGCCACCTGGTCGAAGCGCGAGACCAGCGTGTGGATGCCGTTGAGGTAGTACTGGATGCGCTGGATGTCGGCCTGATCGTCGGGCGAGAGCGCGGCGCGGGCGGCGCCGGGCCACAGCGCCAGCGCGCTCAAACCCAACAGCGCCGCCCGGCGGGTTACCAGGGGGCGCGTCGACGGAGACAAGAACGGGGAATATCGCGGCATGAAAGGCGGCTGCTCCGGCGGGGGATCGTCCTCACCATAAGCCCTTTTATGGCTTTTTGTGGACCGGCTAAATTGAGCGCCCCAGCACTTCGCGCTTGCCGACGTGGTTGGCGGCGCCCACCACGCCCTCGGCCTCCATGCGCTCGATGATGCGCGCGGCCCGGTTGTAGCCGATCTGGAGATGGCGTTGCACGAAGCTGGTCGAGGCCTTGTGCTCGCGCAACACCAGATTGACCGCCTGGTCGTAGAGCTGGTCGCCCGAGCCGCCGCCTTCGCCTTCGAGGAACGGGCCCATCTCGTCCTCGTCGTCGGCGGTGACATCCTCGACATAAGAGGGGGGCGGGCCGTTGGCCTTGAGGAACTGCACCACCGCCTCGACCTCCTGGTCGGAGACGAAGGGGCCGTGGACGCGGGTGATGCGCCCGCCGCCGGCCATGTGCAGCATGTCGCCGCGGCCCAAGAGCTGCTCGGCGCCGGCTTCGCCCAGGATGGTGCGGCTGTCGATCTTGCTCGTGACCTGGAAGGAGACGCGCGTCGGGAAATTCGCCTTGATGGTCCCGGTGATGACGTCGACCGAAGGACGCTGCGTCGCCATGATGATGTGGATGCCGGCGGCGCGCGCCATCTGTGCCAGGCGCTGCACCGCGCCTTCGATATCCTTGCCCGCGAGCAGCATGAGATCGGCCATTTCATCGACCACCACGACGATGAGCGGCAGCGGATCGGTGGCCAGCGGCTGCTCCTCGAACACCGGGCGGCCGCTATCCTCGTCGAATCCGGTCTGCACCCGGCGCGTCAGCGCCTCGCCCTTGGCCTTGGCTTCGGCCAGGCGCTGGTTGTAGCTCTCGATGTTGCGCACGCCGAGCTTGGACATGGCGCGGTAGCGGTTTTCCATCTCGCGCACCGTCCATTTGAGCGCCACAACGGCTTTCCGGGGCTCCGTTACAACGGGCGCCAGCAGATGCGGGATGCCGTCATACATCGAGAGTTCCAGCATCTTCGGATCGATCATGATGAATTTGCACTGGTCGGGCGTGAGGCGGTAGAGGATCGACAGGATCATGGTGTTGATGCCGACCGACTTGCCCGAGCCGGTGGTGCCGGCGATCAGCAGATGGGGCATGCGCTGGAGGTCGGTGATGACCGGCGCGCCGCCGATGTCCTTGCCCAGCACCAAGGGCAGCTTGGCGGAATTGCGCTCATAAGCCTCGGACGACAAAAGCTCGCGCAAGAACACCATCTCGGAACGGGCGTTGGGCAGCTCGATGCCGAGCACGTTGCGGCCCGGAATGACGGCAACGCGCGCCGACAAGGCGCTCATCGAGCGGGCGATGTCGTCGGCCAATCCTATGACGCGCGAGGCCTTGATGCCGGGCGCCGGCTCCAACTCGTAAAGCGCCACGACCGGACCGGGGCGCACCTTGACGATCTGGCCGCGCACGCCGAATTCCTCGAGCACAGATTCCAAGAGCCGCGCGTTCTGCTGCAACGCTTCTTCGTTGACCGAGGCGGCGTTGCGCGCGGGCGGGGCTTCGGACAGGAGATCGAGCGGCGGCAGCAGATGATCGGCGGGGCCGAGCGCGAGCGAGGCCTGGCGCAGCCGCCGCGTCCGGGACGGCCGGGCCGACAGATCGACCGCGGCGCGGCGGCGCAAAGGCCGCGAATCCTCGTCTTCGGCCTCATCTTCTTCCATGCCGGTGTCGTCGAGGAAAACCGGGTCGGTGCGCGAATGCTCGATCTCGGTTTCGGACCAGTCCCCGACGTCGCGCCACCACAGCAAACGGGCGGGCGAAAGCGCGCGGGCGAGCCGCGCGAAGAAACCGGGCCGGGCTTCGCGGGCAAGCCGCGCGGCTTCGCGTTCGTGGTGTTTAGCGGCGAGCCGCGCGCTTTTGTCGCGCGTCGAGAATCCCAGGAGGTAGAGCAGCAGCAAGCCCACCAGCGCCGCCGCCGCCATCGCCGCCAGGGGTGGTGCGACGTCGATGCGCCCGAAGCCCTGGCGGGCCAATTCGCCGACGAAGCCGCCGAATCCGGAGGCGACCGGCCAGGATGCCGGCGCGGGCAGGATCGAGGCCGCCAGCGCCAAAAGCGGCAGCGCCCAGGGCGCCAACAGCAGCTTGAGCCAGAAGCGGCGCAAGCCGCGCGCCAGCAAAAGCCGCGCCGCCCAATCGCACAGGAAGAGCGGCAACAGCGCCGATGCCAAGCCGAAGCCCTGGAGCAACGCGTCGGCCACGCGCGCGCCGGTGGCACCCATGATGTTATGTACCGGCGCCGCTACCGCGTGGTTCCAGGACGGATCGCCGTGGTCGTAGGAACCGAGCGCCAGGATCAGGAACAGCGCCGCCACCAGCAGCGCCACGGCGAGCACGCGCTCGCCCAACCGGATCCAGTCGAGCCCTTGGTCGCGTCTGCGCGACCGGTGTCCGGCCTCGATGCTCACCATGTTCGCCGCCCCTCAGCCAATATTCCCATACGCCGGAATCCATAATGGGACCGGTGGAATAACACCTTATTATATATCCTAGGTCGAGGAACGCCAAATAACCTATTGGCGAATCGAGACTTAAAAGCATCGAATTTTAACGATTCCCGGCCCGATCCGCGCCGGTTTGGCGGCATGCCCGCCTTTTGGCAGCACCCGCGTGATCCAACCCGGCGGCCGGGGCGTAAGGGAGATTACGCGGCACCGGCAGGCCGGCGCGGCGATCACTCCAACCCGAGAGGAAAGCTTTTGCCATGAACCTCAAACTGATGACCGCCACGGCCCTGGTCGCCCTGACCCTCGCCGGCGGCGCTTTCGCCATGACCGACCCGATGGTGGGCGGCGCGGCGATGTATGACAGCAAGACCATCGTCGACAACGCGGTCAATTCGAAGGACCACACCACGCTGGTCGCCGCGGTCAAGGCGGCGGGGCTGGTCGACACGTTGCAAAGCCCGGGCCCGTTCACGGTGTTCGCGCCGACCAACGCGGCCTTCGCGGCGCTGCCGCCGGGCACGGTCGACACGTTGTTGAAGCCCGAGAACAAAGCGCAGCTCACCCAGGTGCTGACCTATCACGTCGTGCCGGGCCGGCTCAGTTCGCAAATGCTCGAAGCCCAAATCAAGGCGGGCAACGGCACGGCGATTCTGAAGACCGTCGAAGGCGACAGCCTGGTCGTGCGCGGCAGCGGCAAACGCCTGACCGTGACCGACGACAAGGGCAATACCGCCAACGTCACCATCGCCGACGTCTTTCAGAGCAACGGCGTCATCATGGTGATCGACAAGGTTCTCCTCCCCTAACCGACCGATCGTCGGATGACGAGACCCGGCAGGCGGCAGCAGCGGCTGCGCCTGCCGGTTTTTCGTTCCGCGCGCCGCGCCTCCGCAAAGAAAATGGGGGCGGTCTTGCGACCGCCCCCGAGGTCACCACAGGAGGAACTCTACTGAATGGTTTCGCCGTGCAGCGCCAGGTCGAGGCCGTCGCGCTCGATCTCTTCCTCGACGCGCAGGCCCATGACGAGATCGATTACCTTGAGGATGGCCAGGGTCACGACCGCGTCGTAGACCAGGACGATGATGATGCCCTGGGCCTGGTTCAGCACCTGGCCCCAATTGCCTTCGATCGCGCCCGCGGTGCCGCCGTATTCCTGGATGGCGAAGACGCCGGTCAGGAGCGCGCCGGTGATGCCGCCGACGGCGTGGACGCCGAAGGCGTCGAGCGCGTCGTCATAGCCGAAGGCGTGCTTCAAGGCGGTGGCGCCCCAGTAGCAGAAGACGCCCGCCGCCACACCGATGACCAGCGCGCCCGCCGGGCCGACGAAGCCCGAGGCCGGGGTAATGGCGACCAGGCCCGCGACCGCGCCCGAACAGATGCCGATCAGGGTCGGCCGCCCGCGCAGGATCCATTCGACGAACATCCAGGCGAGGCCGGCCGCGGCGGTGGCGATTTGCGTCACCGTCATCGCCATGCCCGCCTGCATGCCGGCGGAAACCGCCGAGCCGGCGTTGAAGCCGAACCAGCCGACCCACAACAGCGAGGCGCCGATGAATGTGAGCACCACGTTGTGCGCCGGGCCGGTGTCCCGGCGCTTGCCCAGCACCAGCGCGGTCATCAATCCGGCGACGCCGGAATTGATGTGCACCACCGTGCCGCCGGCGAAGTCGAGCACCTTCACATAGGCCGCGTCGTTCGCGCTGTTGAGGAAGCCGTCCGGCCCCCACACCCAGTGCGCGATCGGCGCATAGACCAGCGTCGCCCACAGCGCCATGAACACGCACATGGCGGAGAATTTCATGCGCTCGGCGAAGGAACCGGCGATCAGCGCCGGCGTGATGATGGCGAAGGTCATCTGGAAGCACATGTAGACCGTCTCGGGAATGGTCGGCGCCAGCGAATTGGGATTGCCGGTATTGGTCGCGATATCGCTCAGGATCCCCTGCAGGAAGAGGCGGTCGGTGCCGCCGATGAACGGCATCCCGGCGCGGAAGGCGAAGCTGTAATTGCACACCGCCCACAGCACGGTGACGAGACAGGTGATGAAGAAGCTGGTCATCACCGTGTCACCGACGTTCTTCTTGCGCACCATGCCGCCATAGAACAATCCCAAGCCGGGGATGGTCATCATCAGCACCAGCGCGACCGAGGCCAGCATCCAGGCGGTGTCGCCGGAATTGGGCGTGCATTTCTCGAGCGTCTTCGAATCGCAGGATTGCGGCGTTGGCGCGGGTGCCGCCTGGTCGGAGGGCGCGGGCGCAGCGGGTTCGGCCTGGTCGGCGGGCGCGGATGCCTGGGCGTAAGCCGGCGGCGGCGAAAAGGGACTCAGGCCCAGCAGCAGTAGGAGCGCGATCGCCGGCAACAGCCGGAGCGGGTTTCGCGGGTTTGCGCGGAATGGCGACGACATTCGAAACCTCCCGAGGGCCGACGGATTCCCGCCCTAGCGGCGGGTTGCCGCCAAAAACCTGCCGTTCAGAGCGCCTCTAATCCGGAACCCGTGTTACCCAGGCCTCTTGTTACCCGGATTAAAAGCGAGATTCGTGCCAAGTCGCGGCCGGAGCCGCCGAACGGCTATGGGGCGGATATCTGCATAAAAACCCGGCCGATCCCGGCCCGCTTGCAGAAATTCTACCCAATCCGCGAACCCCTGCTCAATAACTGGGCAAGGGATGAGCCGGCCCGAAACAGCCGGGGCGGGCACCCGGCCCCCCGCCGAATACCCGCCCCGGTCCGTCACCAGGAACGGGCGCGGGAAAGACCCCGCGCCCGCGCCGTTGCCGATTACTCGCTATCCATGATCGCGTAAGCGGTTTCACCGTGGATCGCGTCGTCACCGACCTTCAAGGTCGCTTCGTCCATACGCAACGGCGTGATGAACGAGATGATCTTGAGGATGATGAAGGTGGCGATGATGTTGAACACGATGATGAACGCAGCGGCTTCCGCCTGGAGCAGCAGCTGACTCGGATTGCCGTAAAGCAAGCCGGTTCCGCTGACGCCAGGCGCGTCCTTGTCGGTGCCGATGTACACCAGCATGTCCGGGTTGGCGAGGATGCCCGTGAGCAAGCCGCCCATCAAACCCGCGACGCCGTGGGTCGAGAACACGCAAAGCGTGTCGTCGACCTTCATCATCAACTTGGTCTTCTGGAACTTGTTCATCGAGAGCCAAGGAATGATGCCGGCGCAGATGCCGATGATGCCGGCGCCCCAGCCATCCACGTAACCGGCGGCGGGAGTGATCGCCACCAGGCCCGCGATCATGCCGTTGACCGCACCGACGACCGACGGCTTGCCATAGGCCATCTTGTCCAGCAGCGTCCAGACCAACAGGGCCGCCGCAGTGGCGGTGTTGGTGTTCATCACTGCCGCACCGGCGTCAGCATTGGCGAAGTACGGGTCGCCGCCGTTGAAGCCGTTCCAGCCCAGCCACAAGATGCCGGCACCCACCAAGGTGGTCAGCAGGTTGTTGGGCGGGAAATGATCGCGATCCGCCTTCAAACGCGGTCCGACCATCGCCGCGGCGGTGAAGCCGGACGTGGCGGCGGCGAGATGAATGACGTAACCGCCGGAGAAGTCGAGCGCACCCGCGGCGGCAAGCCAGCCGCCACCCCACAGGCTGAACGCGCCCACCGTGTAGACGCAGGTCATCCATACCGGGCAGAAGATGACCCAGGCCCGGAAGCTCATGCGACCGAGCACCGAGCCGCCCAGGATGATCACCGTGATCGCGGCGAACACGAACTGGAAGTACATCAGGGTCGCCATCGGGAAGGCCATGTCGGGCATGCCCGACGCCGCTTCCGGAATGGTCGCCTGGCCGGTGCTGAATGCCGCCGACAGCGCCGGCAGCGGCTGGCCGAGGAATTCCTGGCCGGCAACCGACAGCCATGCGGGGCCGAAGGCCATGTTGTAGTCGAACAGCACCCAGACGATCAGAACCGAGGCGAAAGCGTATATCGCCATGAAGGCGGAGTTGATCGCCCATTTCGTCTTGACGATGCCGCCATAGAGAACCACCAGCCCGGGAATGCTTTGCAAGGCGACGAAGGTTGCAGCCGCCAACTGCCAAGCATTGCTTCCCGAGTCTAGCCATTTTGGTGATGGTACGAGCATTGATAACTCCCCCTTATTTATTGCCGATTGGCTTCCCCGAAGGGGCGAGAGGACCCCTGGAACCAATACCGGAAGCATGACTAGCAATAACTATGCCGCCCGAACTGCTTGGCTCAATCGTCAGCCAAGTCCCATCCGGTCGGGATCGACTCATCGTTTAAAAGCCGGAATGCTTATGAAATAGGCATTCTGAACATTGTTTAATCAAATTGGTCGGGGCCGGCCGTAACCGTACAGGCGCCATCCTCGGTTGTCCGCCGGCGGCCCGATTCGCGCGCCGTTCTTTGCAAGCGCGCGAGAATTGGCTATGGAGTCGCGTCCATGATCAGGGGGACGGCGTCATGTTTCTGAACCGGTCATTCGCGGCGGCGATCGCCGCCTTGGCAGTCGGCATCATTGTGCCCGCGACCGGCGGCGCGGCGCAGGCGGGCGCGACCGCGATCACCTGCACCAACGCGAACAGCGGCACGAGCTGGCAGATCAGCATCGATTTTGACAAGAACACCGTCGATTCCAATCCGGCGAGCATCAGCGACCGGGAGATTTCGTGGCACGACCCGAAGGACGGCGGCAATTACACGCTCGACCGCAAATCCGGCAGCCTCACCTTCGTCGCCTCGTCGAGCACCGGCGGCTACATGCTATTCCATCGCTGCCAGATGAAGAACCCAGGCTGAAGGTTTGAAGCGGCGATTCTCGAATCGGAGTGACGCCGATGGCTGAGGGTGACACCGGCGTCCAGGCCAGCGTCGGATTCGTTTCGGAGACCGGGCCGCGTCAACGCAACGAGGACTTCGTCGCCGCGGTTTTCGGCGCCGAGTTGCCCCAGCCGCGCCGCGAGGTGGTGGCGGCGATCGCCGACGGCATCGGCGGCGCGAAGGGCGGACGGGTGGCGGCCGAAATCGCGGTGAGGGGATTTCTCGACGGATTTTGGGATCTGCCCGAGACCATGGAAGTGCGCCGCGCCGCGGCCACGATCATCGATTCGCTCAACAAATGGATTCAATCCCTGGGCCGCCAGGACCCCGAGCTGGCGGGGATGGGATGCACCTTCACCGCGCTGGTACTGCGCGGCCGCATCGTCCACCTGCTGCATGTGGGCGACACGCGCGCTTACCGGCTGCGCGGCGACCGCCTGGTCTGCCTGACGACTGACCACGTGCGCGGGCGCGCCGACGGCTCGCGCGTGTTGTACCGCGCCTTGGGCGTCGAGGCCGAGGTGCGGCTGGACTATGCGACCCAGCCGGTAGCGCTGCACGACCGCTTTCTTCTGTGCAGCGACGGGCTGTGGGGCTCGCTGACCGACGAGAGCATCGCCGACACATTGCGCGAACGCTCCGCCCCCGGCGACGCCGCCAAGGCGCTGGTTGCGGCCGCGCTCGATTCCGGCAGCACCGACAACACCACCGCCCTGGTTCTGGACGTGGTCGGGCTGCCGACGGCGCAATCGGCCGAAATCGTCAGCAACACCATCATGCAGCTGCCGCTGATCCCGGTGCCGATCGGCGGCCAGACGGTCGACGGTTTCGTGCTCAAGGCGCTGATTTCCGACGGCCGGTACAGCCGCCTGTTCGGCGCGATCGACGAGGTCGAGGGCGGCGAGGTGGCGCTGAAATTCCCCAAGCCCGAGGTCGCGGCCAAGGCCATCTTTCACGCGGCCTTCGTGCGCGAGGCGTGGGTGGGATCGCGCGTCAGCAGCCCGTGGCTCGGCCGCATCATCGAATTGCCGCCGGGACGGCAGACCTGCCTCTACACCGTCATGCCGCTTTATACCGGCGAGTTGCTCGAGCGGCGGCTTGCGCGGCCGCCGCAACTGGAACTGGAAGAGGGACGGAACATCGCGATCAAGCTGGCGCGGGCGGTCGGGGCGCTGCACCGCGCCGGCATCATCCACCGCGATATCAAGCCCGACAACGTGATCCTCGAGGGCGACGGCTCGCTCAAGTTGATCGATTTGGGCGTGGTGCGCATACCCGGCATGGAGGATTTTCCGCCCGAAAACATTCCCGGCACCACCGCCTACATGGCGCCGGAAATGTTTTCGGGCGAGCCCGGCAACGAGGCCACCGATATCTATGCGCTGGGGGTCACCATGTTCCGCGCCTTCACCGGCGAATTCCCCTACGGCAATCCCGACGGCACCAGCCGGCCGACAAGGAGCCGGCCGCGGGATTTCTCCAATTTGCGGACGGATCTGCCAGCGTGGCTCCAGGCCACGCTCGGGCGGGCGATCGCGATCAATCCCGCCGAACGTTTCCGCGACATGATGGAATTCGCGCTGGAGCTGGAGGCGGGCCCGGCGCGCGCGCCGCCCGCGATGCGCCGGCCGTTGACGCTCTATGAGCGCTACCCGGTGCGGTTCTGGCAGGTCATAGCGGCGCTGTTGGCGCTGGCGCTGATCGGGACGCTGCTGCGGCATTAAGCGACTCGAAGCGACTCGGCTTCCTTGCGGGGTTCCGGCCGATATGCCCATCATCGGACCATGCGAGAGGCGATGACAATGCGTTGCGAACTGGCGGTGGCCGGGGGCGGGCTTACCGGCATGACGCTGGCGATTGCCTGCGCCGGGGCCGGGCTCGACGTGACGCTGATCGACCGGCTCGCGCCCGAGGCGATGCTCAAGCCCGGATTCGACGGCCGCACCACCGCGCTTTCCTTCGGCTCGCGCCGGGTGATGCAGGCGATCGGTGTGTGGCCGGAACTCGAACCGGTGGCGCAGCCGATCCTCGAGATCCGCGTCGCCGACGGCGGATCGCCCTTCTTCCTCCATTACGATCACAAGGCGTTGGGTGACGATCCGCTGGGCTTCATCGTCGAGAACTCGGCGTTGCGCCGCGCGCTTTACCGGCGCGCGCGCGGATTGAAGAATCTCCGCATCCGCGCGCCCCAGGCGGTGACCGCGGTCGAGGATTGCGGCGCTTATGCGCGGGTCAAGCTCGACGACGGCACGGCGCTCAAGGCGCAGCTGGTGGCGGCGTGCGACGGGCGCCATTCGGCGTTGCGCGAAGCTGCCGGGATCGACTGCCTTACCTGGTCCTATCGCCAGACCGCGATCGTGGCGGTGGTGAAACACGAGAAGCCGCATCGCGGCGTGGCGGTGGAGCATTTCCGCGCGGCCGGGCCGTTCGCGATTTTGCCGATGACCGGCGAGCGGTCCTCGATCGTGTGGACCGAGAAAGCCGATCTCGCGCCCAAGCTCTTGAAGCTGCCGCCGGAAAAATTTCACGCCGAGCTCGCGCGGCGCTTCGGCGATTTCCTGGGCGCGGTCGAGCTGGCCGGGCCGGTCTGGTCGCATCCGCTCGGATTCATTCACGCCAACCGCTATACCGCCGGGCGGCTCGCGCTGGTGGGCGATGCCGCGCACGCCATCCATCCCATCGCCGGCCAGGGATTGAATTTGGGCATCCGCGACGTGGCGTCGCTCGCCGAGATCGCGGTCGATGCGCGCCGATTGGGCCTCGACATCGGCGCGGCGGATTTGCTGGCGCGTTACGAGCGTTGGCGGCGATTCGACAGCGTGACCCTGGCCGCGGTCACCGACGGGCTCAACCGCCTTTTCTCCAACGAGTCGCGGGCGCTCGCCTGGACGCGCGATCTCGGCCTGGGCGCGGTCAACCGCATGCCGGGCGTCAAAAAGGTGCTGATGCGCCACGCCATGGGGATAATGGGAGACCTGCCAAAATTAGTGCGCGGTGAGCAGCTTTAAGTGCCACGGCTGTTTTTGATTTTGCTTCGCTCTTATTGAGCTACGCGTGGGCGATTTGCCGAAGCTGGTGCGCGGCGAGACTCTCTAGTTAGCTTTTTTCGGCTCGCGCGACTGGCCGGCTTTTTTCAGCGCCTTCAAATAAGTCTGCCAGCGCTTTTTCTGTTCGCGGCCCAGTTCGTGCAGATAGGCCCAGGTATAGATGCCGCTGTCGTGCAGATCGTCGAACTTGATGCGGATGGCGTAATTGCCGACCGGCTCGACTTCGAGAATCCCGATATGAAGGCGCCCGGCCACCAGCTGCTTCTGGCCGGGCCCGTGGCCCTGGACCTCGGCCGAGGGGCTTTCGACCCGCAGATATTCCGCCGGGAGCTGGAAACTCTCACCGTCGTCGAAATCGACCTCGAGCCGCTTTTCCGCCCGCTTGAGCCGGATCTCGGTCGGCCAGGGCCCGCTCATGGATCGCGGCTCACGTCTTGCGGGACGGCTTCTCGTCGTCGCGCAAGGGCCGCGCCTCGTCGGCGAGCATGATCGGGATGCCGTCGCGGATGGGATAGGCCAGGCCCGCCTGGAGGCTGACCAGCTCCTGGGCCGCGCGATCGTAGCGTAGCGGCCCCTTGGTCAAGGGGCAGACCAGGATTTCGAGGAGCCGGGGATCGATCTCGGGCATGACAATCTCCTCAATGCGACGTGCCGGGAACCGCGCCGGAAGAACCGCCGGAAGCGGGCGCCGCATCGGCGAGCGCCGCCATTTCCATCAGCTGGGTCAGCAGCAGCGCGCGCGCAGCCGGAGCGGCTTCGAGCAGCGCCTGTTTTTCGCGCGGCGCGAAGGGCGCCATCATCGCCACCGCGTCGACCAGCCGCGCGGCCGGGGTGGCGTGGAGCGAAGCGAGATCGGTCTTGGCGCCGTGGCGCGCGAGGAAGGGTTCGAGCGCCTTCATCAACCGGTCGCGGTCGAGGCCCGGAATCTCGTCATCGCCCGCATCGCCGGAATAAGGCGACCAGTCCGGCGCCGCGCGGCGGAAGAGTTCGGTCTTGGGCTGCTCATGCGCCACGTCGAACCGCGACACGCCGAGGAGGGTGAGAAAAAAACGGCCATCCTCGGTTTCGCGGAATTCGACGATGCGGCCGGCGCAGCCGGTCTTGTAAAGCGGCGGATCGCCGGCGTCACCCTTGCCTTCCAAGGGCTGGATCATGCCGATGAGGCGGCTTTGCGCCAGCGCCGACTCGGTCATCGCGCGGTAACGCGGCTCGAACACATGGAGCGGCAGGTGGGTGCGCGGCAGCAACAGAACCCCGGTCAGGGGAAAGAGCGGCAGGCTGTCCGGAAGCTCGGCCAGGCTCATGAAAACAGGATGGCGGAGAGCCGCTTGCGCGATGCGACGGTGAGCGGATCGGCCAGACCCACGGCCTCGAATAGCTTCAAGAGCTGTTTCCGCGCCGCCTGTTCGTTCCAGGCGCGGTCGAGGCGGATGCTTTCCAACAGCTGGTCGATGGCCTTCTCGCGCTCGCCGGCGGCGAAAAGGGCTCCGGCGAGATCAAGCCGCGCCTGGTGATCCTTGGGGTCCTGCGCAAGCCGCGCCTCGAGCTCGGCGGTGGCGCCCGCGGTCTTGGCCCCGGCCTCGGCCAGCTCGAGCGCGGCCTTGGCCGCCACGATCTCGGCGTGGGCCGCCTGGTCGGCCGGAACCAGCGCCAGCATCTCCTTGGCCTTGGCGAAATCTTTTTTGGTCACCGCGAAACGCGCCAGCCCGGCGATCGCCTCGATGTTGGCGGGCTCCATCTGCAAAACCTGGGTCCAGATATTGGCCGCGCGCGCCATGTCGCCCGCCTGTTGGGCCGATTTGGCCAAGGCCAGCGCATCGGCGACGGGCGAAACCGCTTCGCCGCCGCCGGGGCCGAGCGAAGCGAGCTTCTGCACGAATTGTTTGACCTGGCCCTCGGGAAGCGCGCCGACGAAGCCGTCGACCGGGCGGCCGTCCTTGAAGGCATAAACCGCCGGGATCGACTGGATGCGCATCTGCGCCGCCAGCTCCTGGTTTTCGTCGACGTTGATTTTGACCAGCCGCACCGCGCCCTTGGCGGCGGCCACGGCCTTTTCCAGCGCCGGGCCGAGCTGTTTGCACGGCCCGCACCACGGCGCCCAGAAATCGACGACGATCGCGGCCTGGGAAGAGGCCTCGATGACGTCGGCCATGAAGCTTTCGGTCGAGCCGTCCTTGATCAGGCCGGCGGCGCCGTTGGCGGGCGATTGGCCCAAAGCCGGGCCTTTTGGCGCGCTTGCGCCCTTGCCGATGATGGCATCCATGGTCGAAACCCCTTACCCCCGGAACCCCTTAGTAAATGGAGGCTCGGAGAGGCAATGGCAAGCGGCTTGGCGCCCGGTTGCCGGCTCAGGCTTGCTTGGTCAATGTCAGGGAATAACGTCCGTCGGCGGCGAGACACTCGGCCTCGGGCAGGCCCAGCTCCTTGCGCACGAGGTTGGTGCCCAGGACCATCGCCACCATCTTGTAGACCGCGTGGCGGCGGCTCATGCCTTCGCGCCCCATGCCGCAATCGGACGAGATCACCAGCCGCTCCGGCGGCACGTGCTTCAGCGCCGTGCGGATGATCTCCGCCACCTGGTCGGGACGCTCGACCTGAAGCGTGTGGTGGTCGATGACGCCGATGACAATCTTCTTGTCCTTGACGATTTCGCCGATGGCCTTCAGATCGCCGGTGCCCGAGGAGCAGGTCTCGAAGGTGAGGGCGTCGGCATCGACCTGGGCGAGCGCCTCGAGCGTCGGCTGGTAGCTCTGCACCTCCTTGAATATCCGCTGCTGCGAGGGGTTGCCCCAACAGGTGTGACACCAGACCTCGGTCTTGGCGCGCAAGCCCTTGATCGTGCTGTTGAAGACGTTCACCAGCTCCTTGGTGCCGAGCTTGCCGAAGGTGGGGCCGCGCGCTGGCACCATGTGGATCTGCGGCTCTTCCATCTGGATCACCGGGCAGCCGGCATCGGCCAGCTCGTTCAATTCGGCGTTGAGCGCCGCGGACAGCGCCATGGTGCGCTCGACCGGGTCCTTGTAATGCGCGTCGGCCAGGCCCATCGCCAGCAATTCGGGCGTGATGGTGCCGAACTTGACCGGCTTTTTGGTGAGACGCTGCGCCACCCGCCACATCGCCGCGTATTGCAGATCGCCGCGGCCGATCGGCCCCACCACCTTCGGCAGCACGCGCGCCTCGACGAAATCATGCAGGATGTGGCCGCGCGGAAACGGCACCGATCCCACGCTGTATTGGGTCGGCTGGGGCGATTTGTCGAACCCGGCCATGTGCGCGGGCGCATAGCTCTGCCAGCTCATGCCGCCGACCTGCTCGTCGTAATGCGCGTCGCCGTCGGTGCAGATGTCGAGCCCGGCGTTCTCCTGCGCGCGCAGGAAGACCGAAACCGCGTCTTCGTATTGCTCGCGGTGGCGCGAATGGGCCATGGCCTCGAGAAAGCTCTGGCTGCCGAGCACCGCCGTGTACCAGGCCGGTCGCGGCAGCGAGCCGATGATCGATGTCGGCAGCAGGATGGCGGCTGAGGCTTTGTACATGGACGAGGATCTCCCTGGCTGGCCGGCCCTTATGCAACGGCGGAACGCGGGCGGTTTGGCCTATGGTAATGGCGATGGGCAGAGGCGATATCAAGCGCTTTGGCGGGGATGGCGGGCCCAAACCGGGGATCGGGGCGGGCTTGCGAGGGTTTGCAAAGCCGGGCGGGGTTTGTATCATCGCCCCTCGCCGTCGGGAGCGCGGGCGTAGCTCAGGGGTAGAGCACAACCTTGCCAAGGTTGGGGTCGAGGGTTCGAATCCCTTCGCCCGCTCCAAACTTTGTCATCAGCCGGTATCGGGTCGCAGCGGCGCACAGGGCCGGTTCACTGGCCGCACGCGGGCGCGTGTTACTGCGTGGCGTTGAGGCGCGCCAGGCCCAAATTCGCGGCATAGTCGTTCGGATCTATCCGCAACGCCGCGCGATAGTCGGATATGGCCTGGACCAGGAAACCCTTCTTCTCATAGGCGAGGCCGCGATTGGCATAGGCTTCGCCGAGGACTTCGTTCGACCCCTGGCCCGATTGGATCAAGGCGGTGCAGCCGCCGATTTTGAGATCGAGATCGTTGCTGGCGCATTGCGCCACGGATTCTTCCCGGGTCTGCGCCCAAGCGGGCAACGCCGACGCCAGCAGAATCAAACCGATCGCTATCCGACGCATGAGCCCTCCATGGCGATGAAGTGAGGTTGGGACGGCGCGAAGATGACACCGGACAGCGCGCCGGAAAAGTTATCCGCAGGATTCACATCATGAGCGGGCATTTTTATCCACTCTTATGCTCGGATTTTACTTAAATACATGCAGCGGAACTTGTTGCCACGAAAATCGCCGGAAGAATTCGGGCTGCTGGGGGGCAACCAAGTCATGTTTAGAACATTTTGTCTGCTGGGATTGCTGGTCGCCGCGAGCGGCTGCGCC
>DATNMV010000134.1:0-2693 GCA_035602175.1 Allostellaceae bacterium | reverse complement strand
CCTGATCGTGCTCGACGAGCCGACCTCGGCGCTCGACATGTCGGTGCAGGCGCAGATCGTCGAATTGCTGCGGGAATTGCAGCGGCGCCACGGCATCGCCTATCTGTTCATCAGCCACGATCTGCGCGTGGTGCGCGCGCTCGCCCACGAGGTGCTGGTGCTGAAGGACGGCAAGGCGGTGGAACGCGGCCTGTCCAAGAAAATCTTCGAGGCGCCGCAGCAGCCCTATACCAAGGCGCTGATGGCCGCCGCCTTCGATCTCGAAACGGTCGAGACCAGGGCCGGGCAGTAGTCAATCCTTGAGCTTCCAGCGCGCCACCACCTTGCGCGTGGCGGCGTAATCCGGATGGTCGACCGTCCAGCCGTGACGCAGATAGGATCGCGCCGTGAGTCGATTGCCGTAAAAGCCCAGATAAAACTGCAACGCGAAGGACACCGCGAAATAGATCATGCCTACGGTATTTGCTGCATGATCCATGCCCAGACTTACGTGCAGCACGAACCAGACGACGAACCAGATCAGCAATAGCGCCAGCATCGCCGCGCCCCATTGCGGCAGCTTGCGCAGGAACAGCGGTATCCCCAACAGCGGCGACAGCACGAACAAATCCCAGGCGAATCCAACCCGGATCCATTTGAGCTTGCCGCCGCCGGGCGGTTTGAGGCCGATGCGCACCGCCGCCGGCTCGGCCGCCCCGCGATCCTTGCGCTTCTTGCGCCCGAGCTTCATCGCTTGACTCCGAAGCGCGCCAAACGGGTCGATTCGACCCTTGTCTTTGCCCGTATTTTCAACGAGTCGCGCTTCTGCGGCGAAATCAGGAACGGCGGCAAGGCCATCCGATTCTCCGGCACGAGACAAGCGAGCGGCAAAGCTGCTGGCAAAAAGCCTCTCCCCACAAGGCGTTAAGATCGGTGGCATCCCCGAAGGTCGAGGTTGCACGCCGCCCCGGCGCCCGCCACCATAGGGCGGGGCTGATGGGAACCGAGAATAGCCGATGGCGGACTTCACCATCTATATCGCCAACAAGAACTATTCCTCGTGGTCGCTGCGCGCCTGGTTGATGCTGAAACGGTCGGGCGTGACCTTCGAAGAGGTGATGATCCCGCTGCGGCAGCCCGATACCCATACCCAGATCATGCGCCATTCGCCCTCGGGCAGGGTGCCGGCGCTCAAGCACGGCAAGACCGTGATCTGGGAGTCCCTGGCAATCGGCGAGTATCTGGACGAGCTGTTTCCGGCGAAGAAACTGTGGCCGAGCTCGAATTACGCCCGCGCCGTGGCGCGCGCGGTGAGCGCCGAGATGCATGCGGGATTTGTAGATCTGCGCCGGCATCTGCCCATGAACATGCGCGGCTACTTTCCCAATCGCGGCCTGACGCCCGAGGCCCAGGCCGACGTGAATCGGATCGCCGCGCTGTGGCGCGACTGCCACAAGCGCTTCCGCCCCAAGGGCGGCTACCTGTTCGGTTCATTCTCGATCGCCGACGCCATGTTCGCGCCGGTGGTAAGCCGTTTCAGGACCTATGCGGTCGAAATGGACGCCGACGCCAAGGCCTATTGCGACGCGATCGAAGCGTGGCCTGCCTATCAGGAATGGTTCGCCGCGGCTAAAAACGAGCCGATGATCATCGAGGAATACGAGTTCTAGCTCCCGGGCGTCTTCGCGTCCCGGTGTTACGCTAGCGCTTCAGGGCCTTGATGCCCGGCAGTTCGCGGCCTTCGAGCCATTCGAGAAAGGCGCCGCCCGCGGCCGAGACATAGGAAAGCTTTCCGGTCACGCCCGCCGCCGCCAACGCCGCCACCGTGTCGCCGCCGCCGGCGACGCTGCGCAGCTTTCCCGTCTGGGTCATATCCGCGATTAGCCGGGCGATTGCAAATGTCCCCTGTTCGAAGGGCTTGGTCTCGAAGGCGCCGAGCGGCCCGTTCCAGACCAGGGTGCGGCAGGTGGCGAGCTTTCCGGCGATGAGCGCGACGCTGCGCAAGCCGATGTCGAGGATCATGGAATCCTGCGGCACCTGGTCGACGGCAACGGTCGAGGAGTCGATGCCCGGTTTCAATCCCTTCGCCACCACCACGTCGACCGGCAGGATCAGTTCGCATCCGGCTTTGTCGGCGTCGCCGCGCAGCCTTCGCGCCGCGTCGAGCAGATCGCGCTCGATCAGCGATTTGCCGACGCCGCGCCCCTCGGCCAACAACATGGTGTTGGCCATGGCGCCGCCGATGACCAGGAACTGCACCTTGGCGACGAGGAAGTGCAGCATGTCGAGCTTGGTGGAAACCTTGGCGCCGCCGACAATCGCCGCCACCGGGCGCTGCGGGTGTTCGAGCGCGGCGGAGAGCGCCTTCAACTCGGCCTCCATCAGCCGCCCGGCATAGGCCGGCAGCAGATGCGCCACCGCCTCGACCGAGGCATGGGCGCGGTGGGCGCAGGAAAAAGCGTCGTCGACGTAGATATCGGCGAGCGATGCCAGCGCCTTGGCGAAGCCCCTGTCGTTCGCCTCTTCCTCCTTGTGGAAGCGGAGGTTTTCCAAGAGCGCGATCTCGCCGGGCTTCAATCCGTCGACCGCCGCCTTGGCCCTCGGACCGATGCAGTCCTCGGCGAAGGCGACATGACGTCCGCTCAACGCCCTGGCCAGGGGTTGGACGATCGGCCGCAGGGAAAGATTCGGGTCGGGTTTGCCGTTGGGCCGGC
>DATNMV010000133.1:0-5313 GCA_035602175.1 Allostellaceae bacterium | reverse complement strand
CGAAATAGGGATTAATCGCGGCGTTCAACACCAGGCAATCGATCTTGCCGAAAGCGGCGTGGGTCTTTTCCACCAGCGCCTACACCTGCTCCTTGTCACCGATATTGCAGGGAATGGCCAAGGCCTCGCCGCCTTCCCGTTTGATGGCATCGGCGACGGCATTACACGGCTCCGGCTTGCGGCCGGAGATCACGACGCGCGCGCCGGCGCGCGCCATTTCCTCGGCGATGGCGCGGCCGATGCCGCGCGACGAGCCGGTGACGATCGCGACCTTGCCCGCGAGATAGAAGAGCTTCAAATTCGCCTCCCCTTGTCGCGGCCATGCTACACGCAGACGTGATTGCGGGGAACGCGCAACCGTGCAAGCTTTGGCCCGAGCCGGACCGGAAACAGGGGAACGAAAATGGCGATGAAGCTCTACACGTATTACCGCTCGCAGGCGAGCTTCCGCGTCCGCATCGCGCTCAACCTCAAGGGCTTAAAGCGCGAGGACAGCTTCCTCCATCTTGAGCGCGGCGACCAGTTCAAGCCCGAATATCAGACGCTCAATCCCCAGGCGGTGGTGCCGACGCTCTATGACGGCGACCTCAAGCTGTTCCAATCCTTCGCCATCCTCGAATATCTCGAGGAGACTTACCCCAATCCGCCGCTCCTGCCCAAGGGCGCAGCCGCGCGCGCCTGGGTACGCGGCTTCGCGCTCATCAACGTCGCCGATTCTCATCCGCTGTTCGTGCCGCGCATCCGCAATTACCTGACCCAGATTCTCAAGGTCTCGGACGCGCAGCGTCTCGCCTGGATCCAGCATTGGATCGCGCTCGGGCTCCAGGCGATGGAAACGCTTTTGGCGGAGCATAAGGAAAGCGGCAAGTTCTGCCACGGTGACGCGCCCAGCTTCGCCGACATCTGTCTCGCCACCCAGGTCTTCCCGGCCACGATGTTCAAGGTGGGGCTCGAACCCTATAAGCGGGTAATGCGCGTTTACGATACCTGCATGACGCTCCCCGCCTTCGATCAGGCATCGCCGCCGAAACAGCCCGACGCCGAATAAGGCCATTCCGGGCGACGCCGGGATGCATGGCTCTCATGCCGCTCCCGCGCTCGCGCCGGACCGCAGCCTTGTGCTAAAAACCGCCTCCCATGGTGGAAATGACCGACATTGCCGGCATCCCCGGCCAGACGAGCGACGCCAAGGTCATCGGCTTGGTCAGCGGCGCGCATTTCATGAGCCACGTCTACATGCTGGTGCTGCCGCCGTTGTTCGCCCTGGTCATGGCGGATTATCCGGTGGGCTACGAGGGCCTGGCTTTTGCACTGGCAAGCTTCAACGTGGTCTCGGCGGTGTTCCAGACCCCCGCGGGGTTTCTGGTCGACCGGCTGGGCGCGTGGCGCCTCTTGGTTGGCGGCCTGGTGCTGAGCGCTTGCGGCGTGGCGCTGGCCGGGTTCATCCCGTTTTATTGGGCGCTGATCGGCGGCTTCGCGCTGATGGGGCTGGCCAATACGATCTATCATCCGGCGGATTATTCCATCCTGTCCCATGCCATCGGCAGCGGAAGGCTGGCTCACGCCTTTTCCATCCACACTTTCTTCGGCACGCTCGGCACGGCGGCCGCACCGGTCTCGATGCTGTTCATGGCGAGTCTGTGGGGCTGGCGTGCCGCATTCGTGGGCTCGGCGGCGTTCGGCTTCGCCATGGCGATCGTGCTGCTGCTCAATAAACACGCGCTCAGTGACGGAACGGATCGCGCCCGCATCGCCGCCAAGAAAGCGCTGGCGCAGTTTCCCGCGTCCGCGCCGGATGTAGGCTGGCGGCTGCTGCTGTCGCCGCCGATCCTCAGGAACGTGGCATTCTTTCTGGTGCTATCGATGGCCAGCGGCGGCATACAGGGGTTCTCGATCGTGGCCTTGGGCGCGCTCTACAACACGCCGCTGGCGTTGGCCAATGTCGCTCTCTCGGCCTATCTATTGCTGAACGCGCTGGGCGTGCTGGCGGGCGGCTTCGTCGCATCGCGCGCCAAGCGCCACAATCTGGTCGCCGGCGGCGGCTTCGTCGCCAGCGGGATGCTCATCTTGATTGTCGGCATTTTTAACCTCGCCGCCGTGCCGCTGGTCTTGCTCATGGCATTGAGCGGATTCCTCAACGGCATCATCCAGCCTTCGCGCGACATGATCGTTCGCGCCGCCACGCCCAAGGGTTCATTCGGCAAGGTGTTCGGCTTCGTCTCCACTGGATTCAATATCGCCGGCATCGCCGCACCGCTGCTGTTCGGCTGGCTGATGGACAACGCGCATCCGCGCAGCATCTTTCTGCTGGTGGCCGCCTTCACCCTTTTGTCGTTGCCCTTGCTGACCGGCAAGGGCACGTCGGCGAAAACAAGTCCTAGGTGAAATCCGCGTAATGACCGGAAAGGAATCTCTGCCCGGACTATTGGTGGTCGCCGCCGTTGTCCTGGCGCTATTCCCGGCCCGCGCCCGCGCCCAGGACGGCGCCCAACTGTTCAAGATCAGTTGCGCGGTCTGTCATTCGGCCGAAGCCGGCCAGAACAAGGTCGGACCGTCATTGTTCGGCGTGGTCGGCCGCAAGGCCGGCACCTCGGCGGACTACGCCTATTCCGAAGCGATGAAGAATTCGGGCTTCACCTGGACGTCCGATCAACTCGACAAATATCTCGCCAACCCCAAGAGCGTCGTGCCCAACACCAAGATGATCTTTCTCGGCTTGAAAAATCCGGACGACCGCAAGGCGATCGTGGATTATCTGGCAAGCCTCAAGTAATCAGCGCCGCGTGATGCGTCGCGCGCGCATCAACAGATGCCCCTCGAACCATTGCCAGGCGATGAGGCCGGTCACGCCCAGGGTCAATTCGCGCGCCCGCTTCATCAACGACAACGCCAGGGCGAATTCCGGACCGAGTCCGAGCGCCGCACCCACCAGGATGTAGCCGCCTTCCTGCACGCCCGCTGCGGCCGGGACGAAAAAGGCGGCGCTCCTGATCGCGTAGGCCAAGCTTTCGAGCATGATGAGCGAGGCCAGGCCCATGGGCACCCCCATGAAGGCCAGAATGATGCCAGCCTCGCCGACGCCGACGATCCAGGCGACGAAATGGATCGAAGCCGCGCGCGCCACCGCGGGACGGTCGGCATAGATCGAATGAATACGGTTGTGCAGCCCGCCGACGTTCGAAAGATAGGACCAACCCTGATCGACAGCCAGGCGTTCGGCCAGCTTCTCCAGCAGGCGGAACATGCCGAAGCGCTGGGCCAAGGCAAACGCGCCGGCGATGGCTATGACGACGGCGATTCCGGCCAGAGTCCAATTGACCAGGTTGCTTTCCGGCCGCTCGATCAAGAGCAGGATACAGCCCAGGATGGTGAACGCCGCCTGGGCGGTCATCTCCATGGTGAGATCGACCACGGTCGATGCGGTGGCCGATATCATCTCGACGCCCCGCTTGGTCATGGTGCGGATGCTGATCATCTCGCCGCCGGTGGGGATGATGCCGAGAATGTCGCCGCCGGCATCGCGCATCCAGCGGAACCAGATGAAGTTGGCGACGTCCGGCCGCGGGTTCTTGAACAGCGCGCGCCATGCCAAGGCGCAGAGCGAAACCGGCACGATCTGGAAGGCGCAGATCGCCGCCAGACAGGGAAAACCGGCCATACGCAGCGCGTCGCCGACCGCGGCGAAGCCTTGCCAGGCGATCAGCGCGGCGCCCGACAGTACGCCCAGGATGGCGCAAAGCGCGAAGCCCAGCTTCATGCCGCCTCCCGCGTCAGATCGGCGAAGGGCATGGATTTCAGCCCTTGCGCCTTGAGCGCCGCAAGCACGCCGGCATCGGTCAAGGCCTCGAACTCGCTGGCGCATTCGTAATGGCTGGGCCATGCCTCCGCCCCCGCCCAATGCGCCGTCGCGGCGTGAACGTAAAGCTCGGAGACGCAATCGGGCAGATGCTCGAGATAGCTTTTAACGCGCTCCTTGCGCATGGCGCCGGTGTCGCTGAGCCCGAGGACGCAATCATTGTGTGAAATCCCCGCGCGGTCGAGCCGCCGCTTCAGCCGCCGAGTCCAATGCGCCTGGGTCAACCAGGCGCCCAGCCGGGCGGCGAGACGGTCACCCGTCGCGCGCCAGGCCTGAACCGGGCGTTCATAAGGCACGCGCACCGCCTTGATGCCGTATTCCGGCGCCAACCGGATCAGGCAATCCGCCACGGTCGGATGGGTGTGGAAGTGGTGATGGGCATTGACGTGATCGAGTCCAAGGCCGGTTGCGCGGAAGGCGTTGAGCTGCGCGCGAATTTCGCGCTCCATCTGCCAGCGCGCCAACCGGCTGCAGAAGATTCTGATTCCTGCGCGGAACGGATCGTTCAAGAAGCGCCCATCCGGCCCGACTAGATCGGGAATCTCTCCGGGCGGCAGAACCGGACGTCCATCGACCAGAACGAGATGCAGTCCGACGCCGAGCCTGGGCAGGCGTTTGGCGCGCGCCACCGCATCGGCAGCGGCGGGCGCGGCCACCATCAGGCTGGCAGCGGACAGAATGCCGCGCCGATGGCCTTGTTCGACCGCTTCGTTGACCGCAAGAGCGAGACCGAAATCGTCAGCCGTGACAATGAGCCTTTTCACAAGCCGATACCCGTGGCGGCGGACGGCACGGGCATTGGCAGCGGTATGAGCTCGCCGCCCGAGCCGATGGCGAAACGGCGATGCCGCCAGCGGATATTGCTGCCGAGGAAACTCGCCGCCCAGACGGTGAAGCACAGGCATTCGCGCAATGGCAACAGCCAGGGGCAGGCGGGGTAATCGAAGCGGAAGCGCGCGCGCAACAGGTAATGAAGGGCGACACGCAGCATTATCACAGCACCCAAGATGGCCCAGCCGCCGAGCCGCGGATAGGGCAGCAACAGCGCCGCCAGCAAGGGCAGCGGCTCCATCACGGCCGAGAGAAAATGCTCGCCAGGCTTGACCGCCTTGACCGTCCGCGCCCAGCGCAGCTCGTGCCAGAACAAGGAACGGAAATTTTCGGCGACGATGGTGCTGGGCACCACATGCGACAGCCGCACCTTGTAGCCCGCCGCGGCGATCAGACGGCCCATCATGAAATCGTCGGCGAGCTGGGAACTGAGCGCGGCGAAGCCGCCGATGGCATCCAGCGCGGCGCGGCGCACCGCGCTCAGCGGACCGAAGCAATAAGCGACGTCGCGCATGCGCGCGTCGACCACCGCCGAGGACAGGAACCAGTCGTTGATGAACAGCGCGCCCAATTTCGAGGCGAGGCCGGCGGCGGGCGCCGCCTTGTAGAGGCAGGTGACCGCGCCG
>DATNMV010000132.1:0-2842 GCA_035602175.1 Allostellaceae bacterium | reverse complement strand
AGGCCCGAGGCGCCGCCGCGCCTCGCCAAGCTCATGAAACTTCCGGAGCGGCTGGAACGGCTTCCCAACCGGCTCGGCGATGTGGAGGACTTCATCGAATCCCACGCGCGGCTGGGAGCCGGCCGATGAGCATCCGGCTGTCCCGCCTGTCGAACGGCATGGGTGTGCTCACCGACAAAATGGACTCGGTCGAGACCGTGTCCTTGGGCGTCTGGGTCGATGTCGGCACCCGCCACGAGCCCAAGGAAATCAACGGCGTGGCGCATCTGCTCGAACACATGGCGTTCAAGGGCACAACGCGGCGCTCGGCGCTCAAAATCGCTTCCGAGGTCGAGGATGTCGGCGGCCATTTGAACGCCTATACCTCGCGCGAGCACACCGCCTATTACGCCAAGGTCCTGAAGCAGGACATCCGCCTCGCGGTCGATATTCTCGCCGATATCCTGCAACACTCGGTGTTCGACGCCACCGAACTCGAACGCGAACGCGCCGTGATCCTGCAGGAGATCGGCCAGGCCCAGGACACGCCCGACGACATCATCTTCGACTTCTTTCAGGAGCAGGCATATCCCGACCAGCCGATGGGCCGTCCGGTGCTGGGCCGGGCCGAAATCATCCGCGGCATCGGCCGCGATACCGTGGCCGCCTACCTTCGGGATAATTACGCCGCGCCGGGCATGCTGCTGGTGGCGGCGGGAAATTGCGAGCACGACGAGCTCGCGGCCTTGGTCGAAAATCAATTCGCCGACCTGCCGCTTCAGAGCCAGGCCGCGAGCGAAGCCGCGCGCTATGCCGGGGGCGACCACCGCGAGACGCGCGATCTGGAACAGGCGCATATCGTTTTGGGCTTTCCCGGCTTCGCGGCGTCCGATCCCGATTATACCGCCGCCTCGGTGGTGTCGGCGGCGCTGGGCGGCGGCATGTCCTCGCGTCTGTTCCAGGAGATCCGCGAGAAGCGCGGCCTGGTCTATTCGATCTACAGCTTTTCCCAGGGCTACGGCGACGGCGGCGTCTTCGGCGTCTATGCCGGCACCGGCGAGAAGGAAGCGGCCGAGCTGCTGCCGGTCTTGTGCGATGAATTCCGCAAGCTCGGCCAAGGCTTCGCGCCCGAGGAGCTGGCGCGCGCCCGCGCCCAGCTCAAATCGGGATTGCTGATGTCGCTCGAGGCGACCTCGGCGCGCGCCGAACACCAGGCCAACCACATGCTCACCTTCGGCCGGCCGTTTGATGCGGGTGAATTGATTCGGCGCATCGACGATGTGGACGACGCGGCGGTTGCGCGCGTGGTTTCCCGCTTCGCCAGCGCCCGGCCGACCTTTGCCGCGCTCGGCCCGATCGGCAAGGTCGAGGCCTATGAGCGCCTCGCCGAACGCCTCGGGGCGTAAGGGGAGAGCGGCCATGCCCTTCGAATTCACCGGCTTGGCGCGGCTGTTGGGTACGGCGCCGCCGTCCTTCCGCCTGGTCGGAACGCGCGCCGTGCTGCGCACGCCCGAGCCCGGTGATTTCGCGGAATGGTCCGATCTCCGCACCGAATCACGCGGCTTTTTGGTGCCGTTCGAGCCGAGCTGGCCATCCGACGCGCTGTCGCGCGCGGGCTATCGCCGCCGGCTCCGACGTTACGCGCAGGATTGGCACGGCGACCAGGGCTACAGCTTTCTGCTGTTCCGCCGCGAGGACGAGGCGCTGCTGGGCGGCGTCAGCTTGAGCAATGTGCGCCGCGGCGTCGCCGAAACCGCCAGCCTCGGCTATTGGATCGGCGAGCGGTACGCGCGCCAGGGCTACATGACCGAGGGTCTGCGCCTCACGCTCTCTTTCGCCTTCGAAAGGCTGCGGCTCTATCGCGTCGAGGCGGCTTGCCTGCCGCACAATACCGCCAGCCGGCGGCTGCTGCTCAAAAGCGGTTTCCGCGAGGAGGGCTATGCCCGCCAATACCTATCGATCGACGGCAAATGGCAGGACCACGTGCTGTTCGGGTTGTTGCGCGAGGACTGGACCAAAAACGCCGCAGGGCCGCGATGAATTCAGGCGCGGCCGGATTCGCCGGACAGCGACAACAGGTCGACGCCGAGCTTGGCCAGCGCGAGCTGCCATTTCTCGGCCTGGTTCGCGCCGAACACGATGTCTTCGTCGGAGTCGACGCTGAGCCAGCCATTGGCTTGCAGCTCGGCGTCGAGCTGACCGGGCCCCCAGCCGGCATAGCCCAGCGCCAGCAGGCTTTTCTTGGGCCCACCGCCCTTGCCGATGGCGCGCAGAATCTCGAGCGTGGCGGTGAGCGCGACATTGCCGCCCACCACCAGCGTGCCGTCCTCGACGTAATCGGCGGAATGCAGCACGAAACCGCGCCCGACCTCGACCGGGCCGCCGAAATGGATTTGTTTTCCGCCTTCCGGGCCGGCGCTCTCGATGCCGAGCTGCCGCATCAGATTCGGCCAAGTGACGTCGTCCAACAGCCGGTTGACCACCAGCCCCATTGCGCCGTCGGCATTGTGCGCGCAGACGTAGACCACCGTGCGCGTGAAGCGCGAATCCTGCATCTGCGGCATGGCGACCAGAAGATGGCCGGAAAGCGAGGTCATGACATTCTCCTTCCCCAAGAGATTAGCGCGGCCTTGGATGCTGGCAAGCGGGGAAAAAGAATTATCGCCCTGGTTCTGGGCATTTTTATGTTCGCCGCCGCCGCCCCGGCCATGGCGCAAGATCCGGCCTCGCCGTGGTTTTCGACTGATCAGGGCCGCGTGCGGCTTATTGCCGCCTCGCCCGCCGTGAGCGACGGGGCGAGCGTCCGGCTCGGCCTGCAATTCGAGCTTGCGCCGCATTGGAAGATCTATTGGCGCTCGCCGGG
>DATNMV010000131.1:0-3144 GCA_035602175.1 Allostellaceae bacterium | reverse complement strand
GCGGATGCCGCCGCCCAATTGCAGCTTCGCCCGGCCGGTTTTGAGGATGACTTCGACCGCGGCGGCGTTTTTGGGCTTGCCGGCGAAGGCGCCGTCAAGATCGACGACATGAATCCATTGTGCGCCGGCATCGGCGAATTGCTGCGCCTGCTCGGCCGGGTCGCGGTTGAACACCGTCGCCTTTGCCATGTCGCCGCGCAGCAGGCGCACGCATTGCCCGTCCTTGAGGTCGATGGCGGGATAGAGGATCACGGCTTCCACCGCAGGAAATTGGTGATGAGCCGCAAGCCGGTCGCCTGGCTCTTCTCGGGGTGGAATTGCACGCCGAAGAGATTGTCGCGGCCGATGGCCGCCGTGATCGGGCCGCCGTAATCGACCGAGGCCCAGACATCGGCTGCCGCGGCGGCGGCGAAGCGGTAGGAGTGGACGAAATAGGCGTGATCGCCGTCCTGGATCCCGGCCAGCAGCGGGTGAGCGCCGTTGAGCTTCAATTCGTTCCAGCCCATATGCGGGATCTTGAGCGATTTGTCCTGGGGCGTGATCGCCACCACCTCGCCCGGAATCCAGCCCAGCCCCGGGGTGACGGTGAATTCGAGCCCGCGCATCGCCATCAGCTGCATGCCGACGCAAATGCCGAGGAACGGGCGGCCCTTGCCGATGACCGCCTCTTTCAGGGCCGCTTCCAGGCCGGGCACCGCGGCGAGGCCGCGCCGGCAATCGGCGAAGGCGCCGACGCCGGGCAGCACGATCCGGTCGGCGGCGGAAACGGCCTTGGCGTCGCCGGTCACTGTCACGTCCGCATCGAGGTTGGATTCGCGCGCGGCGCGCTCGAACGCCTTCGCGGCCGAGCGCAAATTGCCCGAGCCGTAATCGATCACGACGGTGGACATCAGAGGCTGCCGCCGAGCACGCCCTTGGTCGAGGGGACGGAAGCGCCGCCGCGCGGATCGATCGCAACCGCCTGGCGCAACGCCCGCGCCAGGCCCTTGTAGCAGGACTCGACGATATGGTGGTTGTTCTCGCCGTAGAGATTCTCGACGTGCAAGGTCACCCCGGCTGACTGGACGAAGGCCTGGAACCATTCCTTGAACAGCTCCGTGTCCATCTCGCCGAGCTTGGGCTTGGAGAACTTCACCTTCCAGATCAGATAGGGCCGGTTGGAGGCGTCGAGCGCCACCCGCGTCAGCGTCTCGTCCATCGGCACCAGCGCCGATCCCCAGCGGCCGATGCCCTTGCGCTCGCCCAGCGCCTTGGCGACGGCTTCGCCGACGACGTAGCCGGTGTCCTCGGTGGTGTGGTGGAAATCGATGTGCAGATCGCCGTGCGCCTCGAGCTCGAGGTCGATCAGGCTGTGGCGCGACAGCTGCTCCAGCATGTGATCGAGGAAACCGATCCCGGTCTTGACGCTGTATTGGCCGCTGCCGTCGAGATTGACGCGCGCGGTGATGCGCGTCTCGCGCGTCTTGCGCTCGACCGCGGCGCGGCGCCCCTTGGCCCGGGGCGGCTTAGCCTTTGATTTCGCCTTGGTTTTGGCCATTGCGTCGGTTCCTTGCAGGCCGCGTTTGTAGCAGGAGCGGGGCCGCGCCGCCAGTGGCGCGTCTTGATTAACGTCCGCGACCGCCCACATTTTAAATCCGTTCCCTCCCCGAAAGGCTCTTATGGACAATTCCGACCCGAAGACTTGGCACGGCACCACCATCCTGTGCGTGCGCAAGGACGGCCACGTCGCGCTCGCCGGTGACGGCCAGGTGTCGATGGGCAACACCATCGTCAAGTCGAACGCCAAGAAGCTCAGGCGCCTGGGCAACGGCAAGGTTATCGCCGGTTTCGCCGGCGCCACCGCCGACGCCTTCGCGCTGTTCGAGCGGCTCGAAGCCAAACTCGAGCAATACCCCGGACAGCTCACCCGCGCCTGCGTCGAGTTGGCCAAGGACTGGCGCACCGACCGCTACCTGCGGCGGCTCGAGGCCATCATGGCGGTGGCCGACAAGGACACCTCGCTGATCCTGTCGGGCACCGGCGACGTGCTCGAGCCCGAGGACGGCATCATCGGCATCGGCTCGGGCGGGCTTTATGCGCTATCGGCGGCGCGCGCGCTGATCGACCGCAAGGACCTCGACGCCGAGGCCATCGTCAAGAAGGCTATGGCCATCGCCGCCTCGGTCTGCGTCTTCACCAACGACCAGGTAACCATCGAAACCCTATGAGCGCATCCTTCAGCCCGCGCGAGATCGTCTCCGAGCTCGACCGCCACATCGTCGGCCAAAACGACGCCAAGCGCGCCGTCGCCATCGCGCTCAGGAACCGCTGGCGCCGCCAGCAGCTCGAGCCCGAGCTGCGCGAGGAAGTGTTGCCCAAGAACATCCTGATGATCGGCCCGACCGGCATCGGCAAGACCGAGATCGCGCGCCGGCTGGCCAAATTGGCGCAGGCGCCCTTCATCAAGGTCGAGGCGACCAAATTCACCGAGGTGGGATATGTCGGCCGCGACGTCGAGCAGATCGTGCGCGATCTGATCGAGGTCTCGCTCTCGCTCACGCGCGAGCGGCTGCGCAAAGAGGTGTCCTCCAAGGCCGAGCTCGCCGCCGAGGACCGCGTGCTCGACGTGCTGGTCGGTCCCGGCGCCGGGCCGGACACGCGCGCCAAGTTCCGCAAGATGCTGCGCGACGGCGAATTGGAGGGCAAGGAGATCGAGATCCAGGTGCAGGACACCGGCGGCATGCCGAGTTTCGAAATTCCCGGCATGCCGGGGGCGCAGCTCGGCATGGTCAATCTCGGCGACATCTTCGGCAAGATGGCGGGCGGGCGCACCAAGCCGCGCAAGATGACCGTGGCCGAGGCGCAGGCCCTGCTGCTGCGCGAGGAAAGCGACAAGCTTTTGGACCAGGAAAAGGTCGCCAAGGAGGCGATCGCGGCGGCCGAGCAGAACGGCATCGTCTTCATCGACGAGCTCGACAAGATCGCCGGGCGCTCGGGCGAGCGCATCGTCGGCGACGTCAGCCGCGAGGGCGTGCAGCGCGACCTGCTGCCGCTGATCGAGGGCACCACGGTCGCGACCAAGCACGGGCCGGTCAAGACCGACCACATCCTGTTCATCGCCTCGGGCGCCTTCCACCTCGCCAAGCCGTCGGATTTGCTGCCCGA
>DATNMV010000130.1:0-2236 GCA_035602175.1 Allostellaceae bacterium | reverse complement strand
AGAGTTGGGAGTTGCAATTCCGCATCGACACCGGCGAGAACCGCGCCATTTTCCAGCGCCTCGCCCGCCACGACCGCGTCGAAGCGGTTGATTCGCCGCTGCCCCCGGAAGTCGACGAGGAGACGCGCGACCTGCCGAGCCACAATCTCGACGGCGAAAGCGGCCGCGCCGGGCTGCGCCGCATCCTGAAGAAGACCGACCCCGCCGAGGTCTTCGTCACCATCGGCTCGAACCCGGCCGGCCGCGCCGCCGCCACCATTCTGCGCCGCAATCCGCGCCGCGCGCTGGCGTTGGCCGAAGGTGCCGACGAGGCCAGCCTGCGCGCCGCGATCCGCGAGTTGTTGCCCACGGTCATGTTCGCGGTGACGATGAAGCCCTCCGGCTGATGAGCGAAACGGCGGCGGCATCGCGCGACAACAATTTTGACGCGCTGCGCCTGATTGCCGCGGCATCCGTCATCTTCTCCCATTCTTTCTTCATCTCCGAAGGCAACGAGATGCACGAGCCGCTGATCTGGCTCACCGGCCGCCAGGCGATACTGGGCTTGGCCGGGGTATTCGTGTTCTTCGCTATCAGCGGCTTCCTGGTGACGCAAAGCTGGGAGCACACCGCTTCGCCGCCGCGTTTTCTGGCCAAACGCTGCCTGCGCATCTTCCCCGGACTGTTCGTGGCGCTGGTGCTATCGGCCTTCGTGCTGTCGCCCCTCGTCACGACATTGCCCCTGGCGGAGTATTTCCGGCGGCCTGAACCCTATCTCTATGTCGTCCACAACATGGAACTGTCGGTCGAGACCCACGAGCTGCCCGGCGTGATGTTCGTCGACAATCCGGTCGGGCTCGAGGTCAACGGCTCGCTGTGGACGCTGCGCTACGAATTCATGATGTATCTGATGGTGCTGGGGTTGGGCTGGTTGCGGCTGCTCAACCTCTGGGTCTGTCTGGGGCTGCTGGCGCTGGGCATGGCTTGCATCTATTTTCCGGCGCTCGACGTGCTCGGCGGCTGGGGCTGGATGCTGTCCTTCTTCGCCAGCGGCATGGCGCTCTACAAGCTGCGGGATACGCGTATCTTCGACGATCGCGTGGCGCTCCTGGCGCTGCTGGGCCTGGCGGCGAGCATTCCCTTGCGGCAATTCATCCTGCTGTTCCCACTGTTCGGCTGTTATCTCGCGCTCTATCTGGCGCTGCATCCCCGCTTGCCGCGATTGAAGGCGGCGCGTTATGGCGATTTGTCCTACGGGCTCTACATCTATGGCTGGCCCTCGGAGCAATTGGTGATCTGGCTGCAAGGCGGCCACGCGCCGTGGTGGCGGGTGTTTTTCCCCGCGCTTGTCCTGGCGTCATGCCTGGCGTTCCTATCGTGGCATCTGGTCGAGGCGCCGGCGCTGCGATTGAAGCCGCGTTCGCGCGGGCCCGTTGCGGCGCCTGCAACCGGAGACTGACGATGGCGACCGAGATCCCCTTCCGGCGCGAATTCACCTTTCAATACGGAGCGGCCGAGGCGCTGTCGCCGCTGATCCGCCGCGTCGTCGCACACAACCCCAGCCCCTTCACCTTCAAGGGCACCGGCACCTATATCGTGGGCCACGGCAAGGTCGCGGTGATCGATCCCGGCCCTGATTTGCCGGAGCATGTCGCGGCGCTGCTCGCCGCACTTAAGGGTGAGACCGTCACCCATATCCTGGTGACCCATACCCATCTCGACCACTCGCCGGCGGCGGCGGCCTTGAAGCGCGCCTCCGGCGCCAAGACCTACGGCTTCGGCCCGCACGGCTCGGGCCGCGCCGAGGATCGCGCCGGCATCGAGTTGGGCGTGGTCGAGGAAGGCGGCGACCATGATTTCACGCCCGACGTGGCGATGCGCGAAGGCGACGCGGTTTCCGGGCCGGGCTGGACACTCGCCGCGGTCGAGACGCCGGGCCACACCTCGAACCATCTTTGCTTCGCCCTGGCCGAGGAGAAGACGCTGTTTACCGGCGATCACGTGATGGGCTGGTCGACCAGCGTCATCGCGCCGCCCGACGGCGACATGGCGGCCTATATGCGCTCGCTCGACAAGCTGCTGCGCCGCGACGATGCGCTCTACCGGCCGACGCATGGGGCGGAGATCGCCGAGCCACGGCCCTTTGTTGCCGCTTTCATCGCCCATCGCCACGAGCGCAACGACGCGATCCTCGCGCGCCTCGCCGCCGGCGACGAGACCATCGCGGCGATCGTGCGGGAGGTCTATATCGGCCTCG
>DATNMV010000129.1:0-4539 GCA_035602175.1 Allostellaceae bacterium | reverse complement strand
CGAGGTCACGGTGGCCGGCAATCTCAAGGACATGTTCCTCAATCTGCGCCCGGCGAGCGATCTCGATTTCCGGACCGGCATCGACGCGCCGACGCTGCGGATCGAGGTCATGACCGTGGCCGGGGCTTGAGATGCCGGCGCTCCGCACATCGGATTCTGCGCCTGCCGCTTGATTTGGCTTCGCACGTCGGGTGCTACGCATGGCCGGGGCTTGAGACGCCACCGAACCCAGGCACGGCAGCCGGTTTATCAGCCTAGAACCTTGCAAACGCCCCGCGGCCTCCGCTAACACTCATGCCGTTCCTCGTACACCGTGATATGATCGCCCGCTAAATACCGGGCAAACCACAAGGAATTTGGCGATTTGAGTTCCGAGGCCTCGTCCCGTCCTGCTGCCGCCGCATCCCAAGCCGCCACCACGCAGCCCTCGCTGCCATTGTTGCGCCGGCTGATACGCGAATTCCTGCGTCCCTATGTCTGGCGGCTCGGGCTCGCGCTCTTGTGCATGAGCGTGATGGCGGGCGCGACCGCGGCCAATGCCTGGCTGATGCAGCCGATGCTCGACCGCGTCTTCGTCGCGCATGACGAAAGGCTGCTGCTCATCATCCCGGCGGTGGTGATCGTGCTCGCCTTCTTCAAGGGTTTTGCCAATTACGGCCAGACGGTGATGATGACGCATGTCGGCCAGCGCGTGGTCGCCGATATCCAGAGCGCGTTGTTCGCGCGCATCATGCGCGCCGACCTCGCCTATTTTCACGAGAACCCGACCGGCACCCTGATCTCGCGCTTCACCATGGACGCCAGCATGTTGCGCGGCGCGGCGACCGACCTGCTCGCCAGCATCGGCCGCGAGGCGGTGACCGCCGTGTTCCTGATCGTGCTCATGTTCTACCAGGACTGGGTGCTGGCGTTGCTCGCCGTGGTGGTGTTCCCGATCGCCTTCCGGCCGGTTATCAGCATCGGGCGGCGCATGCGCCGCATCTCCGCCAACACCCAGGTCGAAGTCGGCCTGCTGATAACGCTGTTGAACCAGAGCTTCCAGGGCGCGCGCCACGTCAAGGCCTATGGCATGGAATCCTACGAGATTTCGCGCGCACGCGACTACATGTACCGGCTGTTCAAGATTTCCCAACGCGCGGCCCGAATTCGCGCCATCTCCTCGCCGCTGATGGAAACACTGGGCGGCGTTGCCGTGGCGCTGGTGATCCTCTATGGCGGCCACCAGGTGCTGTCCGGCGTGCGCACGCCGGGCGCCTTCTTTTCCTTCATCACCGCGTTGCTGCTGGCCTACCAGCCGCTGAAGAGTCTCGCCGGCCTCAACGCCAGCATGCAGGAGGGCCTGGCCGCGGCGCAGCGCATCTTCAGCGTGCTCGACATCGAACCGGCAATCCGCGACAAGCCCGGCGCCGCCGTCCTCAAAGTTTCGGGCGGCGAGATCCGCTTCGACCGGGTCGAGTTCGTCTATGCCAACGGCACCGTGGCGCTGAAGAATATCAGCCTGACCGTTCCCGCCGGCAAGCGCGTGGCGCTGGTCGGGCCTTCGGGCGCCGGCAAATCGACCGTGCTCAATCTGGTGCCCCGCTTTTACGACGTGGCATCGGGCCGCATCACCGTGGACGGCCAGGATTTGCGCGACGTCACGCTGGCAAGCCTGCGCGCCGCCATCGCGCTGGTGAGCCAGGAGGTGACGCTGTTCGACGACACGGTCAAGGCCAACATCGCCTATGGACGCTTTGACGCGAGCGATGCCGATATCTTCGCCGCCGCCAAGGCCGCCGCCGCCGACGAGTTCATCCGCGGCCTGCCCCAAGGCTACGACACCACGGTGGGCGAGCACGGCGTCAAGCTCTCGGGCGGACAGCGTCAGCGCATCGCCATCGCCCGCGCCATGCTCAAGAACGCGCCGGTCCTGCTGCTCGACGAGGCCACGTCGTCGCTCGACACCGAAAGCGAGCGTCAGGTGCAGGTCGCGCTCAACACCTTGATGCAGGGCCGCACCAGCGTGGTCATCGCCCACCGGCTGTCGACCGTGATCGGCGCCGATCTGATCTACGTCATGGAGGGCGGCCGCGTGGTCGAGCAGGGCACGCATGCCGAGCTGATGCGGCGCGAGGGCGTCTATGCGCGGCTCTATGCGCTGCAATTCGCCGACCAGGCGGCGGAGCCGCCTGCTCCGCGCGCGGCCCATGCCTGAGCCGGGGTCCTGATCATGGACCGGCTGAAAGCGCTCCTGCGCTCGGACCAAGTCCGGCGTTTTCTTTGCTGGCTGGTCTCGCTTTATATCCGCTTGGTGCGCTGGAGCGGGCCGTGGTCGACCGACGGCGCTTCGATACCGGCGGCGTTCCACGCCGCCAAGCGCCCCTTCATCCTGGCATTTTGGCATGGACGCCTCCTCATGATGCCGTGCGCCTGGAACCGGCGCGTGCCGATCCACATGCTCATTTCCGGCCACCGCGACGGCCGCATCATCGCCGACGCGGTGCGCCATTTCGGCATCGATTCGATCGCCGGCTCCTCGACCGAGGGCGGCCCGGCGGCGTTGCGCAGCATGGTGCGGCAGCTCAAGGCGGGCGATTGCGTCGGCATCACCCCGGACGGGCCGGATGGGCCGGCGATGCGGGCCTCTTCCGGCATCGTCGCGGTGGCGCGGCTATCCGGCGCGCCGGTGATCCCCTTGTCCTACGCGACGAGGCACCGGCGCATTCTCGGCACCTGGGACCGCTTCCACCTGCCCTTCCCGTTCTCGCGCGGCGTCTTTCTCTGGGGCGAAGCGATCGATGTGCCGTCCGATCTCGACGAGGCCGGCATGGAGCATTACCGCGGCCTGATCGAGGAGCGCCTCAACGCCCTGACCGCCGAGGCCGACCGGCGGCTGGGCCACCGCGGCGTATCGCCCGGCACGCTCGGCCGCAAGGCCTTGCGCCGCATCCATCGCGAGGCCACCCGCCCCGAGGCCGGCGAACACGGATGAACCGGCTTCTGACGCTTTACCGCGGCGCCACCACCGCACTCGGACCGTTGATCGCGCTCTACCTGTCCTACCGCATGGAGCGCGGCAAGGAGGATCGCGAGCGCTTCGCCGAGCGCCAGGGCCACGCCGCGCATGCGCGTCCGCCGGGCAAGCTGGTCTGGGTTCACGCCGCCAGCATCGGCGAGGCGATGTCCATGCTCTCCTTGATCGACCGGCTGCTGGTCGAGCGGCGCAATCTCTCGGTGCTGGTCACCACCGGCACCGTGACCTCGGCGCGGCTCTTGGCGACGCGGCTGCCGCCCGGCCGCGCCTGGCATCAATACGTGCCGGTCGACCGCGTCGCCTATGTGCGCCGCTTCCTCGGCCACTGGCGGCCCGATTTGGCGCTGTGGGTCGAATCCGAGCTTTGGCCCAACCTGATCTCGGAAACCTGCCGCAACGGCATTCCACTGCTGCTGCTGAACGGCCGCATGTCGCTGCGATCCTTCCGCGGCTGGCGGCGCGTGCCGGGGCTGATCACCCCGCTGTTGGCCAATTTCGATCTCTGCCTGGCGCAGGACGCGGTGCAGGCGCAACGCCTGGCGCGGTTGGGCGCATCCGCGGCAACGACCGTCGGCAATTTGAAGGCGGCGGCGGCGCCGCTGCCCGCCGACCAGAGCGAATTGGCGCGCCTAGCGGCGGCTTTCGCCGGCAGGCCGCTCTGGCTCGCCGCGTCGACCCATGAAGGCGAGGAGGAGGCGGCCGCGCGCGTTCATCTCGAACTCGCCGGCAAGCACCGCGGTTTGCTCACCATCATCGCGCCGCGTCATCCGGCGCGCGGCGCCGAGATCGCCGCCGCCTTGCGCGCGAAGGGCCTGCGCGTGGCGCAGCGCGCGCGCAACGAACGGATCGAACCCGCCACCGACATCTATCTCGTCGACACGCTGGGCGAACTGGGATTGTTCTACCGCCTCGCCGGCATCGCCTTCGTCGGCGGCTCGCTGACGCAAAAGGGTGGTCACAACCCGATGGAAGCGGCGTTGCTGGATTGCGCCATCCTGCACGGCCCCGACATGAGCAATTGCGCCGCCGTGGCCGAAACGCTGGCGCGCGCCAAGGCGACGATCGTCGTCGGCGACGCCGATGATCTCGCCCGGGCCGTGGGCCGCCTGCTCGACGATCCGGTGGAACGCGCGGCGCGCGCGGCGGCGGCGGCCGGCATCGCCGCCGACAACCGCGCCGTGCTCGACGCCGTGCTGGAGCGCATCGCGCCCTGGCTCGATCGGCTCTCGCCCCATGCCGCCGCGCGCGCCTGAATTCTGGCAACGCGACGGCCGTGCCGCCCGGCTGCTGTCGCCGCTGGCCGCTCTCTACGACGCGGCGGTCGCGGCGCGCTTTGCCCATGCCAAGCCCTTCCGCGCCGGCGTGCCGGTGATTTGCGTCGGCAATCTCACCGTCGGCGGCGCCGGCAAGACGCCGGTGGTCCTGGCGTTAGCGCAGCGGCTCGCCGCGCGCGGCATCCAATTCCATATCCTGAGCCGCGGCTATGGCGGGCGGTTCCGCGGCCCGTTATTGGTCGATTCCGCACG
>DATNMV010000128.1:0-6272 GCA_035602175.1 Allostellaceae bacterium | reverse complement strand
CCGCCGGGCGATTCCGAGGCGTTGGCCGAAGCGATCGCGCGCGCTCTCGATCTCGCTCCCGAGGAGCGCCGCGCCATGGCCGCCCGCGCCATCGAGCATATCCGCAAGGACTTCACCAGCGAAACGATGGCGGCGCGCACCCTGGCGGTCTACGAGAAGCTGCTGCGCGATGCGCGCGGCGCCCGCGCCCGGGGCTCGGTCGCGGCGTGAGCGCCGGCGGCGAGACCGCCCCGGCCTCCGGGCGCGAACGCATACTGGTCATCAAGCTGGGCGCGCTCGGCGATTTCGTCCTGGCGATGGGTCCGGCCGCTTCCATCCGCGCCCACCACCCGCATGCCGAAATCACCCTGTTGACCGCGCCCGCTTTCGCCGATCTCGCCAAGGCGGCGCCTTACTTCGACCGGGTGTGGCTCGACGACCGCCCGGGCTGGGCGCGGCCTTGGGCGCTGTGGCGCCTGCGGCGCAAGATATTCCGCGCCGGCTTCACCCGGGTCTATGATCTCCAGACTTCCGACCGCTCCGGCCTCTATTTCCACCTGCTGTGGCCGTCGCGGCCGCAATGGTCGGGCATCGCATCGGGTTCCTCGCATCCCCACGCCAATCCGGACCGCGATTCGATGCACACCATCGACCGCCAGGCCGAACAGCTGCGCATGGCCGGCATCGAACGAGTGCCGGCGCCCGATCTGTCCTGGGCCACGGGCGATGTTCAGCGCTTCAACCTGCCGAAGAAATTCCTACTGCTGGTTCCGGGCGGTGCGCCGCACCGGCCGGCCAAGCGCTGGCCGGCGGGGCGTTTCGCCCAGATCGCCAATCTCGCGGCGCGGCGCGGCGTGACGCCGGTGGTGCTGGGCGGACTTGCCGAACGCGCCATCGGCGCGTCGATCCTCAACACCGTGCCCCAGGCCCGCGACCTCACCGGCAAGACCGGTTTCGGCGATATCGTCGCGCTCGGCCGCCTGGCGCTTTATGCGCTCGGCAACGATACCGGGCCGATGCATCTGGTCGTCGCCTCCGGCTGTCCCGCCACCGTGCTCTATTCGCACGAATCCGATCCCGGCCTCACCGCGCCGCGCGGGCCCCGCGTCACCATTCTGCGCCGCCCCGATCTGGCGCAGCTTTCGGTCGAGGACGTTGCCGCCACGCTTCCCTTGGGATAAACCGCTCTCCATGCCGCCCGACAAACAGGACGACGCGCCGGTTGCCGTGACCTTGCCCGACGGGGCGGTCAAGCGCTTTCCCCATGCGGTTACCGGCGAGGAAATCGCCAAGTCGATCGGCCCGGGATTGGCCAAGGCGGCGCTCGCCATCAAGGTCGACGGCGCGCCCCGGGATCTGGCGGCGCGGGTCGAATCCTCCGCCAAGGTCGTCATCCTGACGCGCGATTCGCCCGAAGCGCTCGAGATCATCCGCCACGACGCCGCCCATGTCATGGCCGAGGCGGTGAAGGAGCTCTACCCCGAGACCCAGGTCACCTTCGGCCCGGCGACCGAGACCGGCTTCTATTACGATTTCGCGCGGGACAAGCCCTTCACGCCCGACGATCTGGCGAAAATCGAAAAGCGCATGCACGAGATCGTCGACCGCGACGAGAAAATCGCGCGCGAGGAATGGCCGCGCGACCAGGCGGTGAAGTTCTTTTCCGGCCAGGGCGAGACCTACAAGGCCGAATGGATCGGGCAGATTCCGCAGGGCGAGGCGATCAGCTTCTATCGCCAGGGAAACTTCGTCGACCTCTGCACCGGCCCGCATCTGCCTTCGACCGGCAGACTCGGCCACGCCTTCAAGCTGATGAAGGTGGCGGGCGCCTATTGGCGCGGCGACGCGAAGAATGCGCAGCTCCAGCGCATCTACGGCACCGCCTGGGCGCATGAGAAGGATCTGAAGCAATATCTCTTCCAGCTCGAGGAGGCGGAGAAGCGCGACCACCGCCGCCTGGGCCGCGAGCTCGAGTTGTTCCACCAGCAGGAAGAAGCGGCGGGCTCGGTGTTCTGGCATCCCAAGGGCTGGACGCTCTACCGCACCATCGAGACCTATCTGCGCAAACGCCTGGAACGCGCCGGCTATGTCGAGGTGCGCACGCCGCAGTTGGTCGACCGCTCGTTGTGGGAAGCTTCGGGCCATTGGGAGAAATTCCGCGAGCACATGTTCACGGTCGAGACCGTGGAGGAAAGAAGCGGCGGCCGGGGCCCGGGAGAAAAGCACGTGCTGGCGATCAAGCCGATGAACTGCCCCTGCCATGTGCAGATCTATCGTCAGGGCCTGCACTCCTACCGCGACCTGCCGCTGCGCATGGCCGAATTCGGTTCCTGCCACCGCAACGAGCCCTCGGGCGCGCTGCACGGCATCATGCGGGTGCGGGCCTTCACCCAGGACGACGCGCATATCTTCTGCACCGAGGACCAGATCACGGCGGAGAGCATCGCCTTCTGCGATCTGCTGCTCTCGGTCTACCGCGATTTCGGCTTCACCGAGGTTTCGGTCAAGTTTTCCGACCGGCCCGACAAGCGCGCAGGATCCGACGCCGTGTGGGACCGGGCCGAGGGCGCGCTCAAATCCGCGATCGACGCGGCGAAGCTGCCCTATACCGTCAATCCCGGCGAGGGCGCGTTCTACGGGCCGAAGCTCGAATTCGTGCTGCGCGACGCCATCGGCCGCGACTGGCAATGCGGCACGCTCCAGGTCGATTTCGTCATGCCCGAGCGCCTCGACGCCCATTACATCGGCGAGGACGGAAGCCGCCACCGTCCGGTCATGCTCCACCGCGCCATCTTCGGTTCGATGGAACGCTTCATCGCCATCTTGATCGAACACCAGGCCGGTCGCTTTCCGCTCTGGCTCGCGCCGGTGCAGGCCATGGTCCTGACCATCACCTCGGATGCCGATGCATACGCCGGGACGGTGATGGAGGCCCTGGCCGCTTCCGGGTTGCGCGCGGAAGCCGATCTCTCCAACCAGACCATTAACTACAAGGTGCGCGAACACAGCCTGAAGAAGGTGCCGCTACTATTGGTCGTGGGCAAACGCGAGGCGGAAACGCAAAGCGTAGCGATCCGCCGTTTGGGCGGAAAAGAGCAGGAAATCCTTGCGCTGGGCGACGCCATCGCTAGATTGAAAGCCGAGGCGGCGGCTCCCGAAGGACGCCCCGCCGAGTCAGGGCATTGAAGGAGGTTTGTTTAACGGAGATGCATTATCCCGCCTAGAGTTCCCCCCGCCGCCGCGCCGGGTCGCGACGGCCCGCGGGTCAACGACGAAATCGCCTCGGCGCGTTTGCGCCTGGTGGACGAACGCGGCAACATGGTCGGCGTCGTCACCCGTCACGAGGCGCTCACCCGGGCCGCCGAAGCCGGCCTCGATCTGGTCGAGGTCGCTCCCCAAGCCGATCCCCCCGTCTGCAAGATCCTCGATTTCGGAAAATACAAATACGAGGAACAGAAGCGTCTCAACGCCGCGCGCAAGAAGCAGAAGGTCATCGAGGTCAAGGAGATCAAGCTCCGTCCCGGCATCGACGATCACGACTACGACGTCAAGATGCGCGCCATGCTCAAATTCATCGGTGAAGGCGACAAGGTGAAGGTGGTCATGCGCTTCCGCGGCCGCGAGATGGCGCATCAGGAGATCGGCATGGGCGTGCTGATGCGCGTCAAGGACGGGCTCGACAAGGTGGCCAAGATCGAACAGACGCCGCGCATGGAAGGCCGCCAAATGACCATGGTGATGTCGCCGAAGTAGGGCGTCCGCGCGCATTCGTTAACCGGGCTTTCTTCGCTTCGCACGACGCCTCGGGCCTGAAGGATCGGCTCTCGGCCGTGCTACGCGGCTTGCCAATCCCCTGTTCTGCCGCTATAAACCGCGCCTCAACCGGACGGCGGGCTTAAGGGCATGCCTCGGCCGTCCATCGACACAATCCCTTTCTGAAAGGCCAGAAATGCCCAAGATGAAGACCAAATCCGGGGCGAAGAAGCGCTTCTGGCGCAGCGGCTCGGGCAAGATCAAGGCCGGGAACGCGCATAAGCGCCACCTGCTGATCAACAAGTCCAGGCGCGCCAAGCGCAACGCCAAGGGCACGGTGACGCTCACCAAGGGCGACGCCAAGCTGGTGCTCACCTACATGCCTTATATGCGGGGCTGAACCATGGCGCATGTCAAACGCGGCGTGCCGGGGCGCGCCCGCCACAAGAAAATTCTCGGCATGGCCAAGGGCTATCGCGGCCGGGCCAATTCCTCGTTCCGCATCGCCCTCGAAAAGGTCGAGAAGGGGCTGCGCTACGCGTATCGGGATCGCCGCAACAAGAAGCGGAATTTCCGCGCGCTGTGGATCCAGCGCATCAATGCCGGCGCGCGCGAACAGGGGCTCACCTATTCCCAGTTCATGAACGGCTTGAAGCACGCCGGCATCCTGCTCGACCGCAAGGTGCTGGCCGATCTTGCGATGCAGGAGCCCGAAGCCTTCAAGGCCGTCGTGGCGCAGGCGCGGGCGGCGCTGCCCCAGGCCGTGTTGGCCAAGGCGTAGAATTAGGTTTCGCGCAAAGCCGACGTGTAATATGCCGGGGGCCGGGCTCCGGGCGTGACAGGGGGCCGAATCCGGCCCCTTTTTCGTCATGGTGAGGATCTAGAAGGAAAGCGTAGCACCCGACGTGCGAAGCGAAGAGAGAGCGATGGAGAGTCTCGACCATATCCGCGACGAGCTGTTGAAGCTCATCAAGGCGGCAGCGAGCCTCGATGCGCTCGAGCAGGTGCGGGTCGGCGCGCTCGGCCGCAACGGGCGGCTGACCGGGCTGCTGAAGGGCCTGGGCGCGCTCAAGCCCGAGGACCGCAAGCGGCGCGGCGCCGATCTCAACACGCTCAAGGGTGAGGTCGAGGCGGCGCTTGCAGCGGCCCAGCAGAAGCTCGCGGGCGCCGCGCTCGAAACCCGGCTCGCCGGCGAAAAACTCGACGTGACCTTGCCGGTTAAGTCGTCGGTCGAAGGCCGCGTCCATCCCATCAGCCAGACCATCGACGAGTTGATCGTGCTGTTCGGCGAGATGGGCTTCGCCGTCGCCGTTGGCCCGCATATCGAGGACGATTTCCACAACTTCACTGCGCTCAACATCCCGCCCGAGCATCCGGCGCGGCAGGAACAGGACACGTTCTATCTCGCGGCGGCCGCTGCGGATGGCGGCCGCAAGCTTTTGCGCACCCATACCTCGCCGGTGCAGATCCGGACCATGCGGACGCAGAAGCCGCCCATCCGCATCATCGTGCCGGGCCGCACTTTCCGCAGCGATCACGATGCCACCCATTCGCCGATGTTCCATCAGGTCGAGGGGCTGGTGATCGACCGCAGCGTCCATATGGGGCATTTGAAGGGCTGCCTGATCGAGTTCTGCCGTGCCTTTTTCGGCTTGGCCGATCTGCCGGTGCGTTTCCGCCCGAGTTATTTTCCCTTCACCGAGCCCTCGGCCGAGGTCGATATCGGCTGCTCGCGCGAAGGCGGCGGCCTCAAAATCGGCGCCGGCGGCGATTGGCTCGAGATTCTGGGCTGCGGCATGGTGCATCCCAAGGTGCTGAAGAACTGCGGCATCGATCCCGACATCTATCAGGGCTTCGCCTTCGGAATGGGGATCGAGCGCATCGCCATGCTCAAATACGGTATCCCCGATCTGCGCACCTTCTATGAAAGCGATCTGCGCTGGCTGCGCCATTACGGATTCCTGCCTTTGGATGTGCCCTCGCTGGCCGGAGGCGCGCCGTGAAGACCACGCTCGCCTGGCTCAAGACGCATCTTGAAACCTCCACCCCGCTCGACCGAATCGTCGAGACCCTGGCGATGCGCGGACTCGAGGTCGAAAGCCTCGAGGATCGCGCCAAAAGCCTCGCGCCCTTCCTGGTCGCCCGCGTGCTCAACGCCAAGCGCCATCCCGACGCCGACAAGCTGCAGCTTTGCCTGGTCGACACCGGCGCGGAGAAGCTTGAGGTGGTTTGTGGCGCGCCCAATGCGCGCGCCGGCATGCTGGCCGTGTTCGCCCCCGTCGGTGCGGTGATCCCCCGCACCGGCATGGTGCTGAAGGCGAGCAAGATCCGGGGCATCGTCTCCAACGGCATGTTGTGCTCGGGCTATGAGCTCAACCTGTCGGAGGACAAGGAAGGCATCCTCGATCTGCCCGAGGGGCTGGAAGTCGGCGCCAGTTTCGCCAAGGCGGTGGGGCTCGACGACCCCGTGTTCGACGTCAAGGTCACGCCCAACCGCGCCGATTGCCTGAGCGTGCGCGGCATCGCCCGCGACCTCGCCG
>DATNMV010000127.1:0-3494 GCA_035602175.1 Allostellaceae bacterium | reverse complement strand
GGCCGACCGCTCGCAGTTCTGGATGGATTTGAGCCTGCCGTTCTACGGCTACAACCGGCCCGGCGCCAAGGTCTCGCAAGGCGTGCGCGACTCGTTCTGGCTGCAAGGCATGATGGCCGGTTTTCCGGCCTCTTACTTCTGCATCAAGGCGTTTTCCGAAACCGACACCACCGAGGATTTGAAGAAGTTCGACGTGCCGACGCTGATCCTGCACGGCGACGACGACCAGATCGTACCGATCGGCGCCGCCGCCATGCTGTCCTCGAAGATCGTCAAGAACGCGAAGCTCAAAATCTACAAGGGCGCGCCGCACGGCATGTGCACGACCCTCAAGGACCAGGTCAACGCCGAGCTGCTCGACTTCATCAAGGCTTCCGCCTGATCCCGGTCAGGCCCGTGTAACGCCCTTGACGCCGGGGACGCGCGGTCTAACATCCAAGGGGTCGCAACCAGCAAGGAGGGTGTCGCCGCGCATGACTCCACCGAAGAGAAGCGGGGTTGCCGACCGGCTTGGCATCGGCGACGGAATCCCACTGAGTCCAAGATTTTGCCCGGAATGATTTCCGGGCGCGAAGCTTAGACTTCGCAAACCGACCCCCGCGGCGCCTTGCGCGCGCGGGGGTCTTTGCAACCCGGCCGTTCAGACGCTGAAAATCCCGAGATCGCCGGAAAAGGCATAATCGGGGAAAACGCCGGCAACCGGTTTCTTGACACGGTTCTGCAGAATCTCGGTGAGGACCTGCCGGTAATCCGTGACGACGGCAAGGTCGACTCCTTCGTCGAGCTTGTCGGATGCGAGACCGGGCCAGCCGCCGTGAAAGCGGCCGCCGTCCACCTGCCCGCCCAGCACCATCATGACATTCGCGCGGCCGTGATCGGTGCCGTTGCTGCGGTTGGAGCGCAGGCGCCGCCCGAATTCGCTCACCGTCACCACGATCATCCGGTCGTGATAGCGCTGCATATCGTTCCAGAACGCGGCAAGCCCGTTCGACAAACGTCCCACCGCGGCCTTGAACCGTCCGGCCTGGTATTCGTGCGTATCCCAGCCGCCGATATCGACGGTGGCGACCTCGAGGCCGAGGTCCATCTTGATAAGCTGCGCCAGCGCCTTTAACGGGCGGCCGAATTCCGCGGCGGATTCGTAAGCCGTGCCCGGATCCGGCTGATAGGCGATGACCGCGCCTTTGTCGTCGCGCGGCACATGACTGTCGATCGTCGTCATCGCGCCGAGCGCCTCGCGCCCGGCAGCGGTAAAGACGTCGCGCCGCGTGGCATAAAGCCCGGTCAATACTTCGCGCGCCTGCGGCCCGCCGGCGGGAGCCAGTCCGCCGCCAAGATCGGGCACCGCGAGCGCGTCGGCGCGGCCAAGCAACTCGCCGCTGACGCTGCCGGCGGCCGAAACCGCGGCGATGCCGATTGCGCGCTCATGCGCAAGGTAGCGCGTCAGCCAGCCGTCGCGGATACGGGTCAGCCCGCGCGCGTCCGCGACACCGCGCTCGATCATGTCGGTGGCGACAAAATGGCTGCGCGTACTGTCGGTTAATCCCGCGGCATGGATGAAAGCGAGCTGGCCGCTGCCATAGAGCTCCGACAGGCCGCCGGCCGCTGCATGCAAACGAAATTCGGTATTTGGATCGGGACTTCCGGCGAGCGCGTAGCCCGCGTCGGGACCATCCGTCGCGACACGCAAATCGGTCGAGCGCGCCGCGATGAAGACCGGATCGGTCGCGGGCGAAACCAAGTTGAGCCCGTCGGCGCCACCGCGCAAATGGACCACGATCAGAATCGGCTTTTCGGCGCCCGGCTCGGCGAAGGCGCGCAAAACCAGGCCGGGAACCGGGACCAGGCCCGAGGCGAGGGCGGCGCTTTGGAGCAGGGTGCGGCGGGACAGCAGCATGCGACGGCCTCAACAGCTCTGGAAGCCGGGCGACATCGCCGCATAGGCGGCGATCAGCACGAGGCGCTTTTCGGCGTCGGGCGTGTCGGGCGGCCCAACCGGCTGTTCGGGCACAAGACCCATGCCGTCGACGATCGCCGCCACCTGTTGCGGATCGGCGCTGCCGGTGAACGCCGCGAGCCAGAACGCGGCCGCGTCGCGCGCGCTCGGCGCCGCCTCGCCCATGACCGCAGCGGGGTGAAACGCGCCAGTGCCCCAGCTGTTCTGCGCCAGACCGAGCGCCAGCTGCCAGCGTGCGCGCATGCTGTTGGTGCCGAGGAAATAGGCCTTATTGTCGGGCAGGCCGGTCGGATTGGGATAGCCATAGAGCCGCTGGCCGGCGGCGGAGATCGTGTTGATCAGCGGCTCGGTCGGCATCAGGTCGAGACCCCCGGTGCGCGCGAAGCCCGCGACCAGCGCAAACGGGCGCCGCACCTTGACGCCGCGCGAAGCCGCGAATTCCGGCGACAACGCTATCGCGCGCACCACCTTGGCGATCTGATCGGGCGCGCGGAGATTGTCGCGCCATATCCGGGTCGCCGCCTCGACCAGGCCGGCCGGCGGGTTGTCGGCGACCAGGCGGCGCACGAGCTTGGTGCAGACAAAGAGCGCGGTCGCCGGGTGGCTCGCGACGAGATCGAGCACGCGCCTGCCATCGGCCATCGCCGGCTGGAATTCCGTGATATCCGCGGCCAGCACGCGCTTCTGATAGCCGTCGTGCCAGTTCTCGACATAAGCAAAACGCCCAGTCTGCGGCAATTTGCGGCCGCCGTCGATGGCGGTGCCGTCCTCAACCGTCCAACCGGTGAAGGAGCGCGCCGATTCGTAGACGTCCTCGTCGATATAGCCGACCGGACGACCTTCTGGCGCGCCGGGCACGTCGCGCCAGCGGTCGTATTTGTCGTTGAGATAGGCCTGGCGACCGAGCGTATGCAGTTCGAAAAGTTCACGGCCGTAATTCTCGTTCGCCGCGCCGGCGCGCGAGGAATGGTTGGACAGGTAATAAAGCATCGCCGTCGAGGTCGCGACGCTCTCGAGCAGATGCCGGAAATTACCGAGGCAGTTGGGACGAATGACGTCGCGATCATAGGTCGGGAGCGCCACCGCGACCTGCTCGGAATCCCAGGCGTCGACGTTGAAATGATCGTTCCAGAAATTGCACATCGCCTCGCGCAGCGGATAATGACTGTGCACCGCACGAATGAGGGTGGCCGAGATGACTTCGAGAAGCGGTCGTCGCCGCTCGGAGCCGTCATGCTTGTCGCGCTCCGCGACGGTCGGCCAGAGCGCATCGATGGGCTGCGCCAGCGTGCCGAGCGGCCGCATCTCGTCGACCGCTTCCCAATTCTGATTTTTTGCGGGGTCGCCCGCCGCGTATTTGATGCGGAGTTGCGCATCTTCGAGCGCCTGCGCCGTTTCCGGATCGTCGCCCGGCGGCGGCTTCAACTGCTCGTCGAGCCAGACCCGAAAGCCGCGCCGCGCGAGCTCCGCCGCCTCGCCCGGGCGCGCGCCAAAGCCAAGGCGGTTCAACGCGAAAAAAGCGGACACCGGTGACGAT
>DATNMV010000126.1:0-3155 GCA_035602175.1 Allostellaceae bacterium | reverse complement strand
CTCGTCGCGGCGTTGGGCGCTGATGCACGAACATCGCAAAGATCGCGAGCCGGGGCTGGATACGCTGTTGAAGCACATGACGCCGGTCGATCTGGTGCTGGTCGAGGGCTTCAAGGACGGCGATTTCCCGAAGCTCGAGGTTTACCGCGCCGAGGTGGGCAAGCCGCTGCTGTGCCGCGAAGACAAGAACATCGTCGCGCTGGCTAGCGACGCCAAGGTCGCGGGCGTCGATCTGCCGCAATTCGCGCTCGGCGACATCGCGGGGATAACCCGTTTCATCATCGCCCATTGCGGGATCGAGGCCGCGCTTCATGGCGCAGCTGAGCGATGACTGTTTCGCCTTCGGCGGGCCGCTCATGTCGGCCGACGAGGCGATGAAAATCCTGAAGACCCGCCTCCATGCCGTGACCGGGACCGAGACCGTAGCGCTCGCCCAGGCGCGCGGCCGGGTGTTGGCCGCGCCGGTGGTGGCGACGCGCAACGTGCCGCCGCACGACAACGCCGCGGTGGACGGCTATGCGGTGAATTTTTCCGATCTCAAGCCGGGCGAGCCGACATCGCTGCCGATCGGCGGCCGCGCCGCCGCCGGCCATCCGTTGGGCCGCGCGGTGCGCGGCGGCGAGGCCATCCGCATCTTCACCGGCGCGCAAATGCCCGAAGGCGCCGACACCGTGCTGATGCAGGAGGATTGCCGGGCCGAAGACGGCAAGGCGATCCTGCCGCCGGGCATCAAGCGCGGCGCCAACCGGCGCTTCGCCGGCGAGGACGTGAAAAAGGGCGACACCGTGCTGGCGCCGGGGCGGCGGCTCAGGCCGCAGGAGATCGGCCTCGCCGCCTCTTTGGGCCTCACGGAACTGAACGTCATGCGCAAGCTGCGGGTCGCGATATTTTCGACCGGCGACGAGGTGCGCGAGCCGGGCGGCGAATTGCCCGACGGCGCGATCTTCGACAGCAACCGCTACACCCTGCACGCGCTGCTGGAGACGCTGTCCTGCGCCGTGACCGATCTCGGCATATTGCCGGATGATCTGGCGTCGGTGCGCGAAGCGCTGGCCAAGGCGGCCAAGACCCACGATCTGGTGCTGACCTCGGGCGGCATGTCGACCGGCGAGGAAGACCACGTCAAGGCGGCGGTCGAAGCGCTGGGCAAGCTGCATTTCTGGCGCCTTGCCATCAAACCGGGGCGGCCGGTGGCGATGGGGCAGCTGGGGAAGGTGCCGTTCATGGGATTGCCGGGCAACCCGGTGGCGGTAATGGTGACCTTCCTCCTGCTGGCGCGGCCGCTGATCCTGCTGCTGTCGGGTGCCGAGGATTCGACGCCGCGGCTCTACCGCGTGGCATCCGGTTTCGCCTACGAGAAGAAGGGCAGCCGCACCGAATATCTGCGCGCGCGCCTACGGCGTGACGACGGCGGCCTCTGGGTGGCGGAGAAATTCCCGCGCGACGGCGCCGGGATATTGACCTCGATGGTGGAATCGGACGGGCTGGTGCAGATCGGCGAAGGCGTGTCGCATGTCGAACTGGGCTCTCCGGTCGATTTCCTACCCTTCAGCGAAGTGATCGCGTGAGGGTTGCAAGCCCCCGCGCGGCGGCCTAAGTGACCCTGATGAAGCTGCTCTATTTCGCCTGGCTCAAGACCAAGATCGGCAAGGCTGAGGAGACGCTCGATTTGCCGGCGGGCGTGGCCACGGCCGGGGCCTTGGTCGATTGGCTCAAGACGCGGGGACCGGGCTTCGCCGAGGCCTTGAAGGACCGCCGCACCTTGCGCGTCGCGGTCAACCGGCGCCCGGTCGGCTGGGATTTCGCGTTGAAGCCCGGCGACGAGATTGCGATCTTCCCGCCGGTCACAGGGGGCTGAGATGATCCGGGTGCAGATCGGGGATTTCGACATCGGGCGCGAGATCGAGAGCCTGACGCGCGGCAAGACTTCGATCGGCGGCGTGGTGAGTTTCATCGGTACGGTGCGCGGCGGCGGTGCGGACGGCATCCGCTCCATGACGCTTGAGCACTATCCCGGCATGACCGAGCAGGAGCTCAATGCCATTGATGCCGAGGCCAATAAGCGCTGGAATCTGGAAGCCTCGCTGATCGTCCACCGCTACGGGAAATTGCTGCCGGGCGAGCGCATCGTGCTGGTAGTCACCGCGGCTTCTCACCGCGCCGACGCCTTCGCCGCTAATGAATTCCTGGTCGACTGGCTCAAGACCAAGGCGCCGTTCTGGAAGCTCGAGGAAACGCCGCAAGGCGAGCGTTGGGTCGAAGCCCAATCCGCCGACGACCAGGCGGCCAAACGCTGGGTGAAGCCCTAGGCCGCGCTGGCCTTTTCGGGCGCGCGCACCGAACGGTCGAAATCCTCGATCAACGCCTTGGTGACGGCGCCGGGCTTGAATTTGTACTGGCCGATCTCGGCCACCGGCGTGATCTCGGCGGCGCTGCCGGTCAGGAACACCTCCTGCGCCTTGGCCAGTTCCTCGGGCAAAATCGCGCGCTCGGTCACCTTCAATTGGCGCGCCTTTGCCAAGCCGATGACGTGGCGCCGCGTGATGCCGTCGAGGAAGCAATCGGGCGTCGGCGTGTGCAGCTCGCCATCGATCACCAGGAAGATGTTGGCGCCGGTGGCCTCGGCGATGCGGCCGCGCCAGTCGAGCATCAGCGCGTCCTCGTAGCCCTTGGCCTCGGCGGCGTGTTTCGAGAGCGAGCAGATCATGTAAAGCCCGGTCGCCTTGGCGGCGGTCGGCGCGGTGTTGGGCGCGGGGCGCGACCACACCGCCCAGTCCATGCGGATGCCCTTCAACCGCGCCTCGGGCGAGAAATACGCGCCCCAATCCCACACCGCGATCGCCATGTGGATTTTCGTGTGCTGCGCCGAGACGCCCATCTGCTCCGGCCCGCGCCAGGCGATCGGGCGGACATAGCCGTTCTTGATATTATTGGCGCGCACGCACTCGTTCGAGGCGGCCATGATCTGCTCGAGGCTCCAGGGAATCTCGAAGCCCAGGATGCGGCCGCTGTCGATCAGCCGCTGGCTGTGCTCCTTCAGCTTGAAGATGCGGCCGTTATAGACGCGCTCGCCCTCGAACACGGCGCTGGCGTAATGCAGCGCATGGGTCAGGACATGGATCTTGGCCTCGCGCCAGGGCACGAACTTGCCGTCG
>DATNMV010000125.1:0-4102 GCA_035602175.1 Allostellaceae bacterium | reverse complement strand
TGAAGCCGTTCCAATCCTCGCGGATCATGCCCGTGCCCATAGCCAGCTTGCGCGCGAGGGCGAGAATGGCCGCGCCGTCCTTGCGCGCCAACGCGCCCATGCCAAGAATCAGCATCGGCTTCTTAGCCGCTTTGAGGGTCTCGCTCCATTCGTGCTTGCCGGCGGCCAGTTCCTTGAGCGTCTCGGGCCTGGAACCGAGTGGAACGGCGGGGTATGTCAGGTCGCGCTTGGGTCCGATCACGCCGACCTTGAACCCGCCCTGCAACCAGCGCTTGCGCAAGCGCGCGTTGACGATCGCCGCCTCGACGCGCGGATTGGTGCCGATCAGGAGACAGGCATCAGCCTGTTCGATCCCGGCAATGGTGGTGTTGAACACATAGCTCGCACGGCAGGACGGATCGAGCGCGGCCCCGTCCTGGCGGCAATCGAGATTGGGCGAACCCAACGCCGCCATAAGATCCTTCAGGGCCAGCATCGCCTCGCAATCGACCAGATTGCCGGCGAGCGCAGCGATGCGGGAACCCGCGACGCCTTTGAGCCGCGTAGCTATGGCGGCGAAAGCTTCCGGCCAGGTCGCCTCTTCGAGCTTGCCCGCTTTGCGAATCAAAGACCGGTCGAGGCGGCGCTTGACCAAGCCGTCGACGGCGAAGCGGGTTTTGTCGGAAATCCATTCCTCGTTCACATCCTCGTTGAGCCGCGGCAACACGCGCAGCACCGAAGGGCCGCGCGCATCGACGCGGATGTTGGAGCCGACCGCGTCGAGCACGTCGACGCTTTCGGTCTTGGTCAGCTCCCAGGGCCGGGCGACGAAGGCATAGGGCTTCGCCGTCAGCGCGCCGACCGGGCAAAGATCGATGATGTTGGCCGACAATTCCGAGGTCAGCGTCTTCTCGATATAGGTGCCGATCTCCATGCTCTCGCCGCGGCCGGTCGCGCCGAGGTCTTCGACCCCCGCGATCTCGGTGGCGAAGCGGATGCAGCGCGTGCAGTGGATGCAGCGGGTCATCGATGTCGCGACGAGCGGCCCGAAATCCTTCTCCTTCACCGCGCGCTTCTGCTCGAGGTAGCGGCCGCGGTCGAAGCCATAGGCCATGGCCTGGTCCTGCAGATCACATTCGCCTCCCTGGTCGCAGATTGGACAGTCGAGCGGATGATTGATGAGCAGGAATTCCATCACGCCGTGGCGCGCCTTCTTGGCCTTCTCGCTGTCGGTGTGGATCACCATGCCGTCGGCCGCCGGCATGGCGCAGGAGGCGATCGGCTTGGGCGCCTTTTCCTGCTCGACCAGGCACATGCGGCAATTACCGGCGATGGCGAGGCGCTGGTGATAACAGAAATGCGGCACTTCGAAGCCGGCCTGCTGGCAGGCCTGCAGCACGGTCATGCCCGCCGGCACCTCGACCGCTTTTCCGTTGATGGTGAGTTTCGGCATCGCCCTACTCCGCCGCCATCTTGCGGTATTCCCGGATGCGCCGCTCCATCTCGGGACGGAAATGGCGGATCAGCCCCTGGATCGGCCACGCGGCGGCATCGCCCAGCGCGCAGATGGTGTGGCCCTCGATCTCGTAGGAGACTTCCAGCAGCATGTCGATCTCGCGCGTCTCGGCCTCGCCCTTGACCATGCGCTCCATCACCCGCCACATCCAGCCCGCGCCTTCGCGGCAGGGCGTGCATTGTCCGCAGCTCTCGTGCTTGTAGAATTTGGCGAGGCGCGCGATCGCCTTGACGATGTCGGTGCTTTTATCCATCACGATCACCGCCGCGGTGCCCAATCCCGATTTGACGTCGCGCAGCGCGTCGAAATCCATCAGCACGGTGTCGCAGATCGATTTCGGGATCACCGGCACGGAGGAACCGCCCGGGATCACGCCCAGAAGATTGTCCCAACCGCCGCGTACGCCGCCGGCATACTTATCGACGAGTTCCCGGAGCGGAATGCCCATCGCCTCTTCGACATTGCACGGCTTTTCCACGTGACCGGAGATGCAATAGACCTTGGTGCCTTCATTCTTGGGCCGGCCGATGCCGGCGAACCAGGCGCCGCCGCGGCGCAGAATGGTCGGCACCACGGCGATGCTTTCGACGTTGTTGACCGTGGTTGGGCAGCCGTAAAGGCCGACGCCGGCGGGGAAAGGCGGCTTTAGGCGCGGCTGGCCCTTCTTGCCCTCGAGCGATTCCAAGAGCGCGGTTTCCTCGCCGCAGATATAGGCGCCGGCGCCGCGGTGGAGATAGATTTCGAAATCGAAGCCCGAGCCGCAGGCGTTCGGGCCGACCAGCTTGGCGTCATAGGCCTCGTCGATCGCGGCCTGGAGATTGACGGCCTCGTTGTAAAACTCGCCGCGGATATAGATATAACAGGCATGCGCGCCCATCGCGACCGAGGCCAGGAGAGAGCCCTCGATCAGCTTGTGCGGATCAAAGCGGAGGATGTCGCGGTCCTTGCAGGTGCCGGGCTCGCTCTCGTCGGCGTTGACCACCAGATAGCTCGGCCGGTCGCCTTCCTTGGGCATGAAGGACCATTTGAGGCCGGTGGGGAAACCCGCCCCGCCGCGCCCGCGCAGGCCCGAGGCCTTGACCTCGTTCACGATCCACTCGCGGCCCTTGCGGATCAGCTCCTTGGTGCCGTCCCAATCGCCGCGCTTCCTTGCGCCGGCCAGGCGCCAATCGAACTGGCCGTAGAGATTGGTAAAGATGCGGTCCTTGTCGGCGAGCATTATTTCTTGCCTCCGGCGAAAAACAGTTCCTTGAGCGTGGTGGCGCCGCCTTCGGGCGCCGAGCCTTGGCGCTTTTTCACCGAGCCGACCGGCAGCACCTTGCCCGCCTTGAGCGCGTCGATCAGCGCCGCGGTCGAATTGCCGTCAAGATCCTCGTAGAAATTGTCGTTCACCTGGATGATCGGCGCGTTGACGCAAGCCCCCAGGCATTCCACTTCGACGATGGTGAATTGCTTGTCCGGCGTGGTCCCGCCGATGCCGATGCCGAGCTTTTTCCGGCAAGCCTCCACCACCTGGTCGGAGCCCCTGAGCCAGCACGGCGTGGTGGTGCAAATCTGGAAGAAATGCTTGCCCACAGGATTCAGATTGAACATGGCGTAGAACGAAGCCACCTCGTAAACCCGGATCGGCGCCATGCCGAGCATGTCGGCCACCACATCCATTGCGGCGCGCGGCAGCCAATTGCCGCTTTGGCGCTGCGCCAGATCCAGAAGCGGCAGCACCGCGCTGGCCTGACGCCCGGGCGGATATTTGGCGATATGCGCCCTGGCCTTCTTCAAATTCGCGGGCGAGAAAGCGAAGCTCGCCGGCTGTTCCACGGGTTTGTCCTGCGCCGTGCCGCTCATCGGTCGATCTCGCCGAAGACGATGTCCATCGAGCCGATGATCGCCACCACGTCGGCCAGCATGTGGCCGCGCGACATGAAATCGGTGCCTTGGAGGAAGGTGAAGCCGGGCGCGCGGATCTTGCAGCGATAGGGGCGGTTGCTACCATCGGCGACGACGTAAACGCCGAACTCGCCCTTGGGCGCTTCCACCGCTGTATAGGTTTCGCCCGCTGGCACGTGATAGCCCTCGGTATAGAGCTTGAAGTGATGGATGAGGGCTTCCATCGACGCTTTCATCTCGTGGCGCGGCGGCGGTGCCACCTTGCGGTCGTCCACCATCACCGATCCCGCCGGCATCTTGTCGAGCGCCTGTTTCATGATGCGTAGCGATTGGCGCATCTCTTCCATCCGCACCAGGTAGCGGTCCCAGCAATCGCCGTTCTTGCCGATTGGAATGTCGAAATCCATCTCGCCGTAGACGTCGTAGGGCTGCGCCTTGCGCAGATCCCAGGCCACGCCCGAGCCTCGCAGCATCGGCCCGGTGAAGGCCCAGTCGATGGCCTCGGCCGCGCTGACGCGGCCGATATCGACGGTGCGCTGCTTGAAGATGCGGTTTTCGGTGAGCAGGTGTTCCAGATCGTCGACCCGCTTGGGAAACTGCTCGACCCAGGCGGCGATGTCATCGGCCAGTCCCGCCGGCATGTCTTGATGGACGCCGCCGGGGCGGAAATAGGCGGCGTGGAGCCGCGCGCCCGAAACCCGTTCGTAGAATTCCATCAGC
>DATNMV010000124.1:0-6859 GCA_035602175.1 Allostellaceae bacterium | reverse complement strand
GGCGACGATCGCCTTCTTGCGGCCGAACCGGTCGCTCACCCAGCCCAGCATCGGCGCGCCGAACAGGATGCCGAACAGGCTGGCGCTGAACGCCGGGCCGAACGCGGCGCGGTCGACGCCCCAGTCCTTGATGATCGAGGGCGCGGAGATGGCCAGCGCCAGGATGTCGTAGCCGTCGGCGAGCATCGCCAGGAAACCCAGCACGACAAGCGTGACAACGAACGAACCCACCTTCTGGTTGTCCACCAGCTGGTTGATATTGATACTGCGAGCCATTTCCTCCCCCTTTTCGTTTTTGTCGCGACGTTGCGCCCGGATGTCCTTGTGTCTAACGCATCAGGCGGCATCCACCAGATGAAGTTCGAACGGCACCCGGCTGCGCTTGATGTTCTTGTCGACCAGTTCCTTCAGCAGGCGGCTGAAATCCGCCCGGTCCCGGGGGCTCAGCACGCTCAACAGCTTCACCTGCACGCCCTTGACGATCGGGCTCATGCGGCGCAGCAACGCCGCGCCCGATGCGGTCAGCACGAGCTCCTTGAAGCGGCGGTCGCGCCGGGCGGTGACGCGGGTGAGGTAGCGGCCGCGTTGCAGGCGCTGCACCACGCTGCCGATGGTCGAACGGTCGATGCCGATGACGCGGGCGAGGCGGCGCTGGTCGATGCCGGGATTGGAGCGGATCGCCGCCAAGGCGGCGTATTGCACGACGGTGATGCCGAATTCCTTGGCGTCCTCGGTATAAATCGAGATCACGATCTGCTGCAGCCGCCGGATCAAATGGCCGGGCGAGGCGCACAGATACGGCAGATCGTCGGCCGCGGCGTTGCGCGCCGGCCCATGTCCGTTGTCCATCTTCTCGCGCGTCTTGTGCGGCACTGCGAGCTGTTTCCCCGTCCCGCTGTGGATAATAGACAGTACACTGTTCATTTTCGATGTACAAGCCGCGCGCCTTCCGCCTAGACTTGGCGGCCATCGCGCAGGGGAATGGATGACCGAACCGCGCCAATACTTCGAGACCATAGCCGGCTGCAAGGTCAATGTGCGGCGCGCCGGCAAGGGCGAACCGCTGCTCTTCCTGCACGGCGCGAACGGCGCGCCGCTGTGGCTTCCGTTCATGACCGCCTTGGCCGGGCGCTTCGAGGTGATCGTGCCGGAGCACCCCGGCTTCGGCCTATCGGAGACGCCGGATTGGCTCGACAACATCGCCGATTTGGCGTTTTTCTATCTCGATTTCATGGCCGCGCTAGGCCTCGAGCGGGTCAACCTGGTCGGCACCTCGCTCGGCGGCTGGATCGCGGCCGAGATCGCGGTGCGCGACCAGCATCCGCTCAAGACCCTGACCCTGGTCGCGCCCGCCGGCATCCACGTCAAGGGCCTGCAGCCGGCCGACATCTTCCTGTGGTCGCGCGAACAGACCATCCGCAATTTGGTGGCGGACCCGGCCCTGGCCGAAAAGATGCTGAGCCAGCCGCAATCCGACGAGCAGATCGACCTGATGCTGAAGAACAACATCACCGTGGCCAAGCTCGCCTGGCAGCCGCGGCTCTTCGATCCGCATCTCTACAAATGGCTGCACCGCATCACCGTGCCGACGCTCATCCTGTGGGGCGACGGCGACAAGCTGATGCCGCCCGCCTACGGGCCGGAATTTCAGAAGCTGATCCCGGGCTCGAAGCTGGTGACCTTCGCGAATTGCGGCCATCTTCCCCATGTCGAGAAGACCGACGAATACGTCTCCGCCGTGACCAAATTCCTCGAGGGAGCGCGGTCATGAAGTTCTATTGCTTCCACCTGATGCCTTATGCCGATCTCGACCTGGACTATCACAAGAAATACAACTCGGCCTGGGTGACGCTGCCCAATTCCTATTACGACCCGAAGAAGGGCCACATCCTCTACAACCGCTATCTCGACGAGCTCGAATACGCCGAGGAGGTGGGCTTCGACGGCATCTGCGTCAACGAGCACCATTCCAACGCCTATGGGCTGATGCCGATCCCCGGCGTCATGGCGGGCGCGCTGGCGCGGCGCACCAAGCGGGTCAAGATCGCGGTGCTGGGCCGGGCCCTACCGCTGTTGAACAATCCGCTCACCGTCGCCGAGGAATTCGCCATGATCGACGTCATCACCGGCGGACGGCTGGTGGCGGGATTCGTGCGCGGTATCGGCGCCGAATATCATTCCTGGGGGGTTAATCCGGCCGAGTCCCATGATCGGTTCCACGAGGCCCACGATCTGATCGTGCGCGGCTGGACCGAGACCGGCCCGTTCCCCTTCGAGGGCAAGTATTATCATTTCAACTACGTCAATGTGTGGCCGCGGCCTTATCAGCAGCCGCATCCGCCGATCTGGATTCCCTCGCAGGGGAGCCGCGAGACCATCGAATGGGCGGCCGATCCGGCGCGCAAATACACCTATCTCCAGACCTTCAGCCCGGTCGCGGCGCTGGCGCGCTACATGCAGATGTATCGCGACGAGGCCGAGAAGCGCGGCTACACCGCCTCGCCGACGCAGCTGGGTTGGGCGGTCCCGACCTACGTCGCCGAAACCGACGCCGAGGCCTATCGCGAGGCCAAGCCGCATGTCGAGAATTTCTTCAACCGCTTCCTGCGCATGCCGCCGGAGATGCTGCTGCCGCCGGGCTATCTCTCGCTCGCCTCGATGAAGGGCGTGATGAAGGCCAAGGGCGCGATTTCCGGCGGCGATAAGACCATCGACGATCTGATGAAGGTCGGCATGTTCATGTGCGGCGGCGTCGACACCATCGTGCAGAAATTCGAGGAGTACCAGAAGCAGATCGGCTTCGGTTATCTGCTCACCGCCTTGCAGTTCGGGACGCTGCCGCACGAGCTCGCCATGAAGAACATGAAGATCTTCGGCGACAAGGTGATCCCGCGCCTGCGCCACCTGGCGGAAGAGCCGGCGCCGCGCGCCCAGGCGGTCTAGCTCACAGGGCCTGCAGCCGGCTGCCGACGCGCCGCGCCGCCATCTCCTCGGTGACGATGAAATCCATCGGCACGTCGTGGGGCAGCGGGTGGATGCTGTCGATGCGGCCGAGCGCGAAGCACAGGCCGATGCAGAGCAGCTTTTCCGGCAACGCGGCCAGGGTGCGGTCGTAATAACCGCCGCCATAGCCCAGGCGATAACCCGCCCGGTCGAAGCCCACCATCGGCACCAGCAGCGTTTCGGGTGTCACCGCCTTGCCTTCGGACGGATAAGGAATGCCGTGAGCGCCCACCGCCATTCTCGCGCCAGGACGCCACGGGCGGAATTCCAGCGGCCGGTTCTTTCCCACCACCACCGGCAAGGCCGCCGTCCCGCCGCGCGCGATCAATTGCTTGACCAAGGGCAGAGGATCGAATTCGCGCTGGCAAGGCCAATAGAAACCCACCAGCCTTGTCGCCAGATCGGGGAAATGCGCGGCCAATTGCCTTTCGATCGCGCGGCTGGCGGCGCGGTGAGCCGCCGCGCCGAGAGCGCGCCGTGCGCCGATCAGCTTGGCGCGCTTATCGCGCCGCCAGGCCAGGATTGCGCGCGGGCCGGTAAGCTCGTCTTCCATCGCCGTCAGGATAGACCGGAAATCCGCCCTTCCGCATCACGCTTGGGCGCTTGCCCATAGCCCCGGGTCAAATTTGTGGTTGAGCATCCGCAATACGGGATGTGACCATGCCGATCCCCCAAAAGAGCACCCAAATGTCGAACAACTATTTGCTTTCGTTTTCCTGTCCCGATCGTCCCGGGATCGTTTCCGCCGTGTCGACCTATCTGTTCGAATCCGGCTGCAACATTCTCGAAGCCAATCAATTCGAGGACGCCGAGACCGGCCGGTTTTTCCTGAGGACCATGTTCGAGCCCGTGGAAAAAGCGAAGCCGCTCGACGCCATCCGCACCGGTTACGCGGCGATCGCGGAACGTTTTGCGATGAAATGGCGCATGCGCCCGCGCCACGAAAAACAGCGGGTTATGCTGCTGGTGTCGCGTCTCGATCACTGTCTCGCCGACCTGATCTATCGCTGGCGGATCGGCGAAATACCGATGGAAATCTCCGCCGTGGTCTCGAACCACCCGCGCACGGCATTCGACCGGCTCGATCTCGCCGGCATCCCGTTCCACCACTTGCCGGTTACGAGCGACACGAAAAGCGAACAGGAGGCGCAAATCTGGAATCTCATCCAGGAAACCAGGAGCGACGTTGTCGTCCTGGCGCGCTACATGCAGATTCTCTCGGCAGACATGTCGGCCCGGCTGAGCGGACGCTGCATCAACATCCATCATTCCTTTCTGCCGGGGTTCCGGGGAGCCCGTCCCTATCATCAGGCGCATGCGCGCGGCGTCAAATTGATCGGCGCGACCGCGCATTACGTGACGACCGACCTCGACGAAGGGCCGATCATCGAACAGGACGTGGAGCGCGTCAGCCATCAGGACACGCCCGAGGATCTCATCCGCAAGGGACGGGATATCGAGCGCCGGGTGCTGGCGCGCGCGCTGGCCTGGCACCTCGACGACCGGACGTTTCTCAACGGCTCGCGAACCGTCGTCTTCAGGGATTGAGCGCTCTATAGCGCCGCCCGGAAGCCTCCGCCCGCGGCGGCAAGGGCGAAATCGCCCCGGGCGACGGCGCGCATCCAGGTTCCGGTGCGAACGATGCCGCCGAAATTGAAGAAATGCAGTCCGCTTATGCCGAGGCCGGCGCCGTCGGCCCGGGCGAGATCGCCGATCACCGGCTCGGGTCCCGATTCGGTGAGCAGGCGGGCGACCGAGGCCTGGCGGCCCATCAACATGCGCAACGAATTGCCGATGCCGCAGCGCAGCGCGTATTTGGTCAGGGTGCCGATGCTGGCCGGCCCGGCCAGTCCCACGCGCAGCGGCGCGGCGATGCCCTCGCCGCGGATGCGCCGGATCCAGTCGAGGATCGGCTGCGCGTCGAAGGCGAATTGAGTGACGATGGCGGGCGCAAGCCCGGCTAGGTGCGCGCGGGCGAGTTTGAGCCTGAGCGCATTGTCGAGCTCGCGCGTGGATATCTTCGGATGACCCTCGGGATATCCGGCGAGGCCGATGCGCGCGATGCCGTGTCTCTCGAAGGCGCCGCTCTCGATCAGCTGCAGGCTCGATTGAAACGGTCCCGCCGGCCGGTCGCGGTCGCCGGCGATCGCCAGCACCTCGTCGACCCCGGCCTCGCCGTTGAGCCGCGCCAGGAAATCCTCGAGCTGCACCTTCCCGGTGAGGTGGCGCGCGGCGACATGCGGCACCGGACGGAAGCCCATGCCCTGCAATAACTTGGCGGTCTCGACCGTTCCGGCCGGGTTGTCGCCCGGGGCGAAGTTGATATAGACCGGCCGGCCGGACGGGATGAGATCGCGGCAAGCCGTCAAGCTGGCGCGGTCGCGCGCCGAAAGCTCGAGCGTGGCGCCGCCGACGAGCTCGATGATCCGCGGCCGCAGCAGTCCCGGGGCGATCGCGGCCGCGTTGCCGCCGCGCGGCGCGGCGACCGGCATCAGGCGGAATCCCGCTTGCGCGAGATCACGAAGGATTCATCCCAGAACCACAAGCCGCCGTGCTTCTGCAGCACCTCGCGAGTGGCGTCGAGATAGGCGCTGTTGGAAATCACCGCCTCGAGCCGCTGGTCCTCGATCTGCGCCACGTAGATGGCCGCGTTCCAGGCGGCGAACAGCGTCGAGGTGCCGATCGATTCGCCGACCTCGCTCGGCAGCGTGTGCATGTTGTAGCGGAACAGCGAGCGCGCATCGGCATAGGCGTTGAAGTTCAAATCGCGCCCGGCGGGGCCGAGCTCGGCCTTGACCGCGCGCAACAGTTGGTGGCGGTCGTGCTGGAACGGGTTTTCGCCCGGCCAGATCTTCTGGATGACCTCAAGCCCCGGATCCTGCCCGTGGGAATGGATGCCGATCAGCCGCCCGCCCGGCCCGAGCGCGCGCGCCAGCGGCGCCAGCACCTTCTGCGCCTTGAACTCGATCGAGGCGCGGGCGCGATAGGGCTGCGAGGCGATGACCAGGTCGTAATCGGCGCGGGTGACGCCGCGCTTCGGCCGCATCGGATCGAGCAGCAGCTTGTAGTCCTCGCGGTAGAGCACCAGCACCACCGGCTTCTCGTAGATCGGGTTGCCGCTGGTCTTGCTCACCTTGGCACGCCAGTTTTGGCTCAGGAAGGGCTGGAGCTGGGTGATCTGCTCCTCGAATTCGTGCGAGGTGCTGCCGGTCAGCCCGACCTCGTGCCACACCATGCTGGTCGCGGCGTTGACCGAGTTCGGCGTCAGCCACGGCGCCTCGGAATAGTACATGTTGGTGAGGATAAGCACGGTGGTCGGATGCTCGAACAGCCGGTCCGGCATCTTTTCGAGCGCGAGGCGCACGTCCTCGAGGCTGATCTCCTTGCCGACGATGTAGTGCGGTGTGGTGGGAAAGCGGTGGTGGAGCGTGCGCATCACGCGTTCGAGCACGGTGCCGTCGCCGATGCCGGCGTCGAACACGCGGACGCCCGGCGGGCGCGGATGGATGCTGGCGATTTCGAGCCCGACGCGCTCGGCCACCACCCATTTCTCACTGCAGGTGTTGACGAAGAGGAGATATTTCTGGCGGTTGTCGAAGAAGCGGAAATTCTTCTCGGTGGACGCGGCCGCGGCCGGCGCGGGCGTCGCACCGTTCACCGGCACCGTGACGGCCGGGGGCGGCGCGGCTTCGCCGGCGCCCTTGTGGCGGCCGATGAAAGTGCGCACCCGCTCGACGGTTTCGACCGTGACGCGGCCGCCGAAGCGCAGGCGGCTGACCAGCTTGCCGTCATTGACGGCGAGGCGGCCGAAAGTGGATTCCGCCATGCCGACGCGCCGGCAATAACCCGAGATTTC
>DATNMV010000123.1:0-5543 GCA_035602175.1 Allostellaceae bacterium | reverse complement strand
GCCGGCGATCTAGCGAAGCGAAACCAAAAGGCCAAAGGGCCGCGATCTCTCGCGGCCCTTTTGCTTTGGCGATAGATTGGTGCGAGGGGTTATAGGCCCAGGTCTTTGAGACGAGACGATTTTCGCCAGATGTGCTAATTCCAGCCCATGCCAGCCGATACCGCAATCAGCAAATTGCCCAACCCCTTGCCAGGCATCAAATACCGCCGGGTGCTGCTGAAGCTTTCGGGCGAAGCGCTGATGGGCGAGCAGGGCCATGGACTCGACCCGGCGGTGGTGAACCGACTCGCGGGCGAGATCAAGACCGTCCACGGCCTGGGGGTGCAGGTGGCGCTGGTCATCGGCGGCGGCAACATCTTCCGGGGATTGGCAGGCGCCGCCTCGGGCATGGAACGCTCGACCGCCGACTACATGGGGATGCTGGCGACCATCATCAATTCGCTCGCCATGCAAAGCGCGCTCGAAGGCATGGGCGTGCCGACGCGGGTGCAATCCGCCATCGCCATGCAGGCGGTGTGCGAGCCCTATATCCGCCGCCGCGCCGTGCGCCACATGGAAAAGGGCCGCGTCGTCATCTTCGCCGCCGGTACCGGAAACCCGTATTTCACCACCGACACCGCCGCCGCGCTCCGCGCTTCCGAAACCCAGTGCCAGGCGCTGATGAAGGCGACCAAGGTCGACGGCGTTTACAGCGCCGATCCGAAGAAGGACAAGACCGCCGCGCGCTACGACAAGCTCTCCTATCTCGACGTGCTGTCGCGCGACCTGCAGGTGATGGACGCGGCGGCGATCTCGCTGGCGCGCGAGAACAAGATTCCGATCCTGGTGTTTTCGATCCACAAGGACGGCGGTTTCGCCGAGGCGGTGAAGGGCCGCGGCCGCTTCACCATCATCACCGAGGAGGGGGCGAGGACATGAGCGACGATCCGGCGGTGGCCGCGTTGAGGAAGCGCATGGACGGCGCGCTCGAGGCGCTGCGCAAGGAATTCGCCGGCATCCGCACCGGCCGCGCCTCGGCCAACATGCTCGATCCGGTCATGGTCGAGGCCTACGGCCAGACCATGCCCTTGAGCCAGATGGGTTCGGTCAGCGTGCCCGAGCCGCGCCTCGTCACCGTGCAGGTGTGGGACAAGAGCATGGTCAAGCACGTCGAAAAAGCGATCCGCGAAGCGGGCTTGGGCGTCAACCCGATGAGCGACGGACAGCTCGTGCGCGTGCCGCTGCCCGAGCTGTCGGAGGATCGCCGCAAGGAGCTGACCAAGGTCGCCGCCAAATACGCCGAGCAGGCGCGCGTCGCCGCGCGCAACGTGCGGCGCGAGGGCATGGAAACGCTGAAGAAGCAGGAGAAGGACGGCAAGCTGTCGCAAGACCAGCACCGCAAGCTGGAGAAGGACGTGCAGACGCTGACCGATGACACCATCAAGCGCGTCGATGCTATGCTGCAGCAGAAGGACAAGGAGATCCTGTCGGTCTGATGGCGATGAACGACGGTGCCAATAGCCCGGCGCCTCCGGCGCATGTGGCGATCATCATGGACGGCAACGGCCGCTGGGCCAAGGCGCGCGGCCTGCCGCGCATCGCCGGCCACAAGAACGGCGCCGAGGCGGTGCGGCGCGCCGTGGCGGCGTCGGTCGAGCTCGGCATCAAGTATCTGACATTGTTTGGATTTTCCTCGGAGAACTGGAAGCGCCCGAGCGGCGAGATCGACGATCTGATGGGCCTGCTGCGCCATTACCTGCGCGGCGAGATCGCCGAGCTGCACAAGAACGGCGTGCGGGTGCGGGTCATCGGCGCATGGGACAAGCTCGCGCCCGACATCGTCACGCTCATCGGCAACGCCGAAAACCTGACGCGCGGCAACGAGCGCCTGCATCTCTCGATCGCGCTCAACTATGGCGGCCGCGCCGAGATCGCCCGCGCGGCGCGCGCCATCGCCGAGGCGGCGGCATCGGGCGCGCTTACGCCCGAACAGGTGGACGAGGCCTGCATCTCCCGCCACCTCTTCACCGCCGAGATTCCCGATCCCGACCTGCTGATCCGCACCAGCGGCGAACAGCGCATCAGCAATTTCCTGCTGTGGCAAAGCGCCTATGCCGAGCTGGTGTTCACCGAGACGCTGTGGCCCGATTTCGCCCGCGACGATCTCGAACGGGCCTTACGCGACTATCACGGCCGCGAACGCCGCTACGGCGCTTCCGTTGGCAGCGTCTAGCGCCGGAAACCTCAAGATCCGCATCGTCTCCGCGTTGGTGCTGGCGCCGCCGGCGCTGGCGGCGGTGTGGCTGGGGTGGCCGTTTCTATCTATTGTTGTAGTGGCGGCGGCGGCCGGCATGGGCTGGGAATGGGCGCGGCTTTCGGGCGGCGCCTGGCGGCCGCCGGCGGCGCTGATGATAGCGACGCCGATTGCCGCGGCGGCCGCGTCCGGGATCGGCCATATAAGGCTGGCGATCGCGGCGGCGCTGATCGGCGGGCTGGGGGTGTGGCTGCTCGCCCGGCTGCGCGGCTGGAAGGATCCGTTCTGGCCGGGGGCGGGCGCGTTCTACCTGGCGATGGCGGTTGCCTCTTTCCTGTGGATATCGGCCCTGCCCGGCGGGCGCGCGAGCGTGTTCTGGCTGCTGGCGCTGGTTTGGGCCAGCGACATCGGCGCTTTCGCCGCCGGCCATGCCATCGGCGGGCCGCGGCTGGCGCCACGGCTTTCGCCCAACAAGACCTGGGCGGGATTTTTCGGCGGCCTGGCCGGGACGGGTCTGGTGGCCGCGGCGGCGGCCTGGCTGGCCCATGCGCCGGTGGCGTTGCTGCTGCCGGTGAGCCTCGCCCTTGGGCTTGCCGCGCAAGCAGGCGACCTGCTCGAATCGCTGGCCAAGCGGCATTATGGCGTCAAGGATGCCGGCCAGCTGATCCCCGGCCATGGCGGGCTGCTCGACCGGCTCGATAGTCTGCTGGCCGCCGCCCTCGCCCTGGGGTTGCTGGCGCGACTCGCCGGCGAGTCGCCGCTGCTGTGGCGTTTGGCGGGGGGCTGATTCCTCCCTGTCAAGTCCTTCTGACATCAGGATAATATGAAGCGCTTTTAACCGCTCGATTCGGCCATTTTTTGCTACTCTAAGCGCCGCGGCGACTCGGACCGGATCGGAGTTCCTTGAGTATGGGCATTTTTACGGGCGGACTCGGCTATATCGTCCCCTTCCTGATCGTGCTGACGGTGCTCGTCTTCGTGCACGAACTCGGCCATTACCTGGTGGCGCGGTGGAACGGGGTACGCATCGAGGTGTTCTCGATCGGCTTCGGCCCCGAGATCTTTGGCTGGACCGACAAGGTCGGCACGCGCTGGAAATTCAGCGCCGTTCCGCTGGGCGGTTACGTCAAAATGTTCGGCGACGCCGATCCCGCCTCGATGGCTTCGCCCGAAGCCCTCGAGCAGATGAGCGTGGCCGACAAGGCGGTCTCCTTCCATCACAAGCGGCTGATGCAGCGCATCGCCGTGGTGGCGGCCGGGCCGGGGGCCAATTTCGTCTTTGCCGTGGTTGCGCTTAGCCTGCTGTTCGCCACCGTCGGCGAGCCCTTCACGCCGCCCGAGATCGGCCAGATCGAGCCCGGCAGCGCCGCCGAGGCCGGCGGCCTCAAGGCCGGCGACACCATCATCGGCATCGACGGCCATGCGATTCAGCGCTTCGAGGAAGTGCAGCGCGACGTGCGCCTCAACACCGGCACGCCCATGGATATTCAGGTCCGGCGCGGCGACGGTACGGTCTCGCTGGCGATCACGCCGCGTATCACCACCGTCACCGACCGTTTCGGAAACGAGCACACCTTCGGCCTTCTGGGTATCGAACGTAACGGCGTCAACTATCTCCGCCGCAACCCGGCCGAGGCGTTGTGGCAGGCGACGGTCGAGACCGCGAACCTCACCACCGGCACCCTCACCGCGGTGTGGCAGATGGCCATCGGCGCGCGTCCGGCCGACGAGATCGGCGGTCCGTTGCGCATCGCCCAGATGTCGGGCGAAGTGGCCCAGGGCGGCGTGGTCGCGATGATATGGTTCATGTCGGTATTGTCGGTCAATCTCGGCCTCATCAATCTGTTTCCAATCCCCATCCTTGATGGCGGCCATCTGCTGTTCTATTTCGCGGAAGCCGTTCGCGGCCGGCCGTTGGGCCGGCGTGCGCAGGAATATGGATTCCGCCTGGGTCTGGCGCTGGTGCTGACCCTGATGGTTTTCGCCACCTGGAACGACATCGTGCATCTAGGGTGGATCAAGTTCCTGAAGGGCCTGGTTTCCTAAGTCGGGTGGGGGGTAGAAATTCGGGGACGGGGGGGCGTATTGCGGAATCTGGGCGGCGTTGCGCAGGCCGTCACCATCGCGGCATTCCTGCTCGCGGCGGCGTTTGTGCCTGCCCGGGCGCAGGCGCCTGCGCAGACGCAGGTGCAGACCGGCGGCACCATCGAAGAGATCCGCATCGAGGGCACCCAGCGCGTCGAGCCCGAGACCGTGCGCTCCTATCTCCAGGTGGCGCCGGGCGATCCATTCAGTTCCGAGCGCCTCGACCAGTCGCTGAAGACCCTGTTCGCCACCGGCCTGTTCACCGATGTGACGCTTCGGCGCGAGGGCAACGCGCTCATCGTCCATGTGGTCGAGAACCCGGTGATCAATCGCATCGCCTTCGAAGGCAACAAGAAACTCAAGGACGACACGCTGTTGTCGGAAATCCAGCTCAAGCCGCGCACGGTCTACACCCGCCAGAAGGTGCAGAGCGACGTCGCGCGCATCTTGGACCTCTATCGCCGCAACGGCCGCTTCGCCGCCACGGTCGAGCCCAAGATTGTCCAGCTCGAGCAGAACCGGGTGGATTTGGTGTTCGAGATCAACGAGGGCGACTTCACCGGCGTGAAGAGCATCAGTTTCGTCGGCAATCACCGTTTCGATTCCGACCGCCTGCGCGAAGTGCTGGAAACCAAGGAATCGCGCTGGTGGCGGTTCCTCAGCTCGGCCGATACCTACGACCCCGACCGCATCAGCTATGACCGCGAATTGCTGCGTAAGTTCTACCTCTCCGAGGGCTATGCCGATTTCCGCGTGGTGTCGGCGGTGGCGGAGCTGACGCCGTCGCGCGACGCCTTCATGGTCACCTTCACCGTCGAAGAGGGCGAGCGCTATCATTTCGGCAAGGTCGATCTCACCAACCAGCTGCCCGAGGTTGATCCCGCCGGCCTTAAGGCGCTTCTCACCACCCGCGAGGGCGACTGGTACAACGCCGACCAGATCGACAAGTCGATTACCGCCCTGAGCGACGCACTCGGCAACCGCGGTTTCGCCTTCGTCGACATCCAGCCGCAGGCGCACCGCAACGCCGATACCCGCACCATCGATGTGAGCTACGTGGTCAAGGAAGGCCCTCGCGTCTATGTCGAACGCATTGACATCAACGGCAATCTGCGCACGCTCGACGGCGTGATCCGGCGGGAAATGCGCCTCGCCGAGGGCGACGCCTTCAACACCACCAAGATGCAGCGCTCGGAGCAGCGCATCAAGAATCTTAACTTCTTCA
>DATNMV010000122.1:0-7574 GCA_035602175.1 Allostellaceae bacterium | reverse complement strand
CGTTGAAGAACTCGTAGCTGCCCGGGGTGAGAGGCCCGAGATAGACCGTGATGCTGGCGCCGCCCACCACCACCTTCTCGCGGTTGAGCACGGTGCTCTCAAATTCCGCCGGGCCGGAATTGAGGTTCTTGACGGTGACGGTGAACCGGATCCCGGCCGGCACGTCGAGCTCGGCCGGCTCGAAATGATGTTCCTTGATGGCGATGTTGAAATTGGCGGGCTCCTGCGCCCGCAAAGGCGCGGTGGCGGCGCAAAAGGCGAGCAGGGCGAAGCCGGCCAGGCGCGCGGTTTTGATCAAGGATCTTTTCATGCGGCCGGGAGCATATTGCGAATGATTTGCAATATCAAGTCTAACTCCCGCGCCGAGGCGGGAAAAACGCCGGTTGGGTTTGCCTGGCGCGGGCAAATGGGCTAAAGCTCCGGCCCTTATCGGTATCCCGGACAAAACGAGGCGCGTCATGGCGGCGGATCTGAAGCGGCACAAAATCGGCTGGATCGGCACCGGCCGCATGGGCTTTCCGATGGCCGAGCGCCTGGCCAAGGCGGGCTGCGATTTAACCGCCTTCAACCGCACCCGCGCCAAGGCCGAGCCGCTCGCGAAATCGGGCGCCAAGATCGCCGCCAGCCCGTCCGATCTCGCCTCCTGCGACATCGTCTTCACCATGGTCTCGACCTCGGACGATCTGAAAGAGGTGACGCTGAGCCAGGGCGGCGTGCTGTCGGTCGGGGGCAAGTCGCCCAAGATCCTGGTCGATTGCTCGACCGTGTCCGAGCAGGCCTCAGCCGAGGTGCGCGCAGCGGCATCAAAGCGCGGCACCAAGATGCTGGCGGCGCCGGTTTCGGGCAACGGCAAGGTGGTGAAGGTGGGCAAGCTCACCATCGTCGCCTCCGGCCCGAAAGACGCCTATGACGCGGCCCGGCCCTATCTCGACGCCATGGGCAAGGGCTCGAGCTATGCCGGCGAGGGCGAGCTCGCGCGCATCGTCAAGATTTGCCACAACGTGCTCTTGGGCGTGGTGATCCAGAACCTGGTCGAGATCACCGTCCTGGCCGAGAAAAGCGGCGTCAAGCGCCACGCCTTCCTCGACTTCATCAACAAGAGCGTGATGGGCTCGCTCTTCACCGCCTACAAGACGCCGGCGCTGGTCAATCTCGACATGACGCCCACCTTCACCCCGGTGCTCCTGAAGAAGGACCTCGATCTGGGATTGGAGGCGGCGCGCAAGACCGGCACCTCCATGCCGATCACCGCGGCGACGCGCGAGCTGGTGCAGAACCTGATCGGCCTCGGCTATGCCGACAAGGATTTCGCGACCTTGATCTTCCAGCAGGCGAAGAATTCCGGCCTCGACCTCAAGCCCGAGAATGTCGAGGTTCCGGACGGCCTTCACTGAGCCGTGGCGCGGCGGGTTTTCTTAAACTGGCAGGCCGGAATCACCTTCGGCTGGGGCATCCTCGGCGTTAATATTTTTCTCCACTGGGCCAGGGACGCGGATCTCCGCCCGGTGATGGGCCGGCCGATCGCCCAACACGATTTGGCCGGGATCAATCCGCTGGCGGTGCTGGCGGCGCTCCCGGCGATCCGTGAATCGAACAAGTTCAACGCCCAGCCCGACAAGGACAAGAGGGCGCAACAAGCGCTCGACATGACTTTGATCGACGCGCTTGCCAACGGGCTCAATCCCTCGCCCTTGCGCGGCAAGGCCAATATCGCGCGCTGCGTCTTCGAGGACACCCAGCTCGGTCCGCTCGACGGCAAGCTTGGCAAATTCGATGTTCTGCTCTGCGCTTCCAACTGGAACGCCCAACTCCTCAAGGAACACAGCGCCAAGCCGGTGCGGGTCATCTTCGAGGGCGTCGATCCCGCGCTGTTCCATTTCGGCCCCAAATCGGGAATGCTCGATCCCGGCCGGTTCTACATTTTCTCGGGCGGCAAGGTCGAATACCGCAAGGGGCAGGACCTCGTCCTGCTGGCGTTCAAGGAATTCGCGCGCCGCCACGACGACGCGGTGCTGGTGACGGCGTGGCATTCGCCTTGGGCGCATATCTCGAAGGGCTTCCAGGGCCGGCTGCAGGCGCCGCTCGCCTTCGACAAGGACGGCGTCGCGCAGATCGAAAAATGGGTGGCCGATAACGGCATTGCTCCCGGCAAGGTGATCGATATCGGTCCGATTCCGAATCCGCTCATGCCAGCGGTGCTGCGCGAAATGGATTGCGCCTTGCAGCCCTCGCGCGCCGAGGCCTGCACCAATTTGCCGGCGAAGGAGGCCATGGCCTGCGGCATCCCGGTGATCGTCGCCGACAACACCGGCGTCCAGGATCTGATCGACGGCGACAATTGCATAGCGCTGCGCCGGCAGGCTCCAATCGCGGGCTTCGGCGATTGGGAAACCGCCGGCTGGGGCGAAAGCGACGTCGAGGAAATCGTCGCCGCCCTCGAGCGTCTTTATGCCGATGCGGCTCAACGCCGGCGGATCGGGCTCCGGGGCGCCGAATGGATATTGGCCCAAGGCCGCACCTGGCAGGAACATGCCCGGCAATTGAAGGAACTGGTGCTTTCGCTCTAAGCCGCGCCGCTCACAGCACCGGCACGTCCGGCGGCAGGCCCAGCGCCACCCGGCCGTAAAGCGTCCCCGCCATGTCCCAACTCACCAGGTAATGCCCGTTGGCGGCGTGCACGTCGCGCCACATGCGCTGCAGCGGATGGCTCTTGTAGATCGCGTTGCCGCCGGCGCCGGTGAACAGCAGATCGACCGCCTTGGCGCACATGCCGGCGGTATAGGCGCCGTCGCGCCGCCAGCGCGCCCGGTCCTCGGGCGGCGCGGTCTCGCCCGCCTCGGTCTGGCGCGTCGCCTCGTCGCAATCCGCGATCATGACTTTTTCGGCTGCGTCGGTAAGCGCCGAGGCTTCGGCCAGGCGCAGCTGCACCGTCGCCAGCTCGGCCAGCTTCTTGCCGACATAGGTTCCGGCGCGCACGCGCATCGAGCCGGTGAATTCTTCCACCGCGCCCTGCGCCAGGCCCAGCGAAATGCCCGAGAGGATGAAGGGGAAGAGGCTGAAGGTGGGCAGGCGGTAAAGCGGCCCGGGATTGACCGCGCTGCCGGGGGTTGCGCCGCCGGCGATCTGCGACGGATTGAGGCTGCGGTGTTCGGGCACGAAAGCGTCGGTAATCTCGACGTCCTTGCTGCCGGTGCCGGCCAGCCCGGCGGCGTGCCAGTTGTCGATGATCCGGTAATCCGACGCCTTGACGATGAAGATGCGCGGCTCGACGATTTTGCCCTCTTCTTCCACCAGCGCGCCGATGAAGTTCCATTGCGACGGGTCGACGCCCGACGAAAACGGCCAGCGGCCCTTGAGCCGATGTCCGCCTTTGACCTTGGTCGCGCGGCCCGACGGAAAGGCGAAGGCCGAGCCGATCAGCACGTCCGGGCCGTCCGCGCCCCAGATCTCGTCCTGGGCTTCCTTGGGCCACATGCCAAGCATCCAGTGATGGCTGGCGAGGTTGGTCAGCACCCAGGCTGTGGAGCCGCAGCCGCGCGCCAGGATCGCGCCCAGCTCGACCATGGCGCGGTAAGGCAGCTCGCTGCCGCCGATGCGCTTGGGTTGGAAGGCGCGGAACAGCCCGGCCTTGTGCAGATCGGCGATCGATTCATCCGGCACGCGGCGCAAATCCTCGGCTGCCTGGGCGCGGTCGCGCAACACCGGCACCAGCTCGCACGCGCGCGATTTCAAATCGTCGAAACTCGGGGGCGGCGCGGCCATGTCAGCGTCCCAATATCCGGGCGATTTCCCTGGGCATGCCGTCGAGCACCGACGACACCTTGGATGCCACCACGCGGTCGATGTTTTCCGGCACCTTCAGCCCGTAAATCCAGCGCCGCACGCCGATATAGAAGATCGCCGCGTGAAGGCTCCAGATCAGCTCGGCCTCCAATTCGGTCATCGGCACCTTGCTCAGCGGCGGCAGTTTGTAGGAGTGGCGGATCTCGGTCAGCACCGCGGTGAAGACCCGGGCGCGCAGCATCCTGAAGAAGCGGGCGTTGATGTCGAGCCCCTTCAGTCCCGCCAGCACGAACAGCCGCACCCGGTCGTAGCCGATCGCGGTATGCGCATAGGCGACGTAGAATTGCTGCAGGCGTTGCTTCAGCGGCTTGGAGCGGTCGGCCAGATCCTCGAACCATTCGGGCCGCCAGGGATCGACGAACACCTCGCGATAGACCCGGTCGAGCAGCGCCTGCTTCGAGGGGAAATAGCGGTAAAGCAGCGGCTGGGCGATGCCGATGCGCCGCGCCAGCTCGCGCGTCTGGCCTTCATAGCCCTGCTCGGCAAAAAAGCGCACCGCCGCCAGGGCGATCAGCCGCTCGCGCTCGTCGGGCTTGAGCCGCCGTTGAATCCGGCGCGTCGATTTGCCCTTTAGTTTTTTCTTAGGCATTGCGGCACATGATCCTCCCCCGGCTTCCTGTCGATTGACGGCGGCCGCCGGATGCGACCATTCTTGTTGAAGCCGGGGCATCAAGCAACCGGCGCGGGAGTCCAGGTTGAAGGCGCCGCGTTTCCGTTATCTCAAGCCGCGTTCGCTCGACGAGGCGCTCGCCATGCTGAACCAGGAGGGCGACGGCGCCCGCCTGCTGGCCGGCGGGCAAAGCCTGGTGCCGGCGCTCAACATGCGGCTCTTGAGTCCCGCGGTACTCATCGACATCAACGGCGTCGCGGAACTGACCGGCGTCGCGGAACGCGACGGGGTATTGCGCCTGGGCGCGCTAACGCGCCACGCCGAATTGGCGTCCTCGCCGGACATCGCCCGGCTCGCGCCGCTCGTCGCGCAGGCGGCGCCCTTCATCGCCCATGCCGCGATCCGCAATCGCGGCACGCTCGGCGGCAGCGTGGCCCACGCCGATCCGGCGGCCGAGCTGCCGGCCTGCGCGGTGGCGCTCGACGCCGAGTTCGAGATCGCGGGCGCGCGCGGCCGCCGCCGCGTCAAGGCGCGCGATTTCTTCACCGGCATTTATCAGACCAATCTGGCGCCGGGCGAAATCCTGGTCGCGGTCGAAATTCCGGTTTCCCCGCCGGCGCGGCAAAGCATTTTCCTCGAGCTCGCGCGCCGCCAGGGCGATTACGCCCTGTGCGGCCTGGCGTTCGCGGCGGAAATCCGCGACGGCGTGATCGCGGACGCGCGCGTGGTTTATTTCGGCGTGGGATCGAAGCCCATCGAGACCGCGAATACCGCCCTGGCGCTCGACGGAAGGCGGCCCGGCGACGGCCTCGGCGCGGCCGCGAATGCGCTTGAAGCCGAACTCGAACCGCTCGGCGATTTCAACGCCGGCGCGGCCATGAAACGCCATCTGGCGTTGGTGTTGCTGCGCCGCGCGCTCGGCCGATTGGATGCGGCATGAGCGGCGACCGGATATTCATCCGCCTCATCGTCAACGGCGAAAGCGTCGCGCGCGAAGTGCCGGCGCGGCTCAACCTGGTCGATTTCCTGCGCGACGAGCTGGGATTGACCGGCACGCGCTGGTCCTGCGAGCACGGCGTGTGCGGCGCCTGCACCGTGCTGGTCAACGGCGAACTCGCGCGCGGCTGCCTGGTGTTCGCGGCCCAGCTCGAGGGCTGCCACGTCGAGACCATCGAGGGGCTGTCGCGCTCGGGCGTGCTGGCCGATCTGCAGGCGGCGTTCCAGCGGCGCAACGCGGTGCAATGCGGCTATTGCAGCGCCGGCATGCTGCTGTCGGCCGATGCGCTGTTGCGCGACAACCATGCGCCGTCGCGCGCCGAAATCCGCGAATATCTGTCGGGCAATTACTGCCGCTGCACCGGCTATCACGCCATCGTCGACGCGGTGGCGGAAGTGGCCGCCGCCCGCGCCGTCAAGGTCAAGACGTCATGAGCATCCCGTCCTTCCTCGACAAGCCGGCGAGCTATATCGGCAAGCGCGTGCCGCGCCCCAACGCCAAGCGGCTGTTGGCGGGCGGCGGCCGTTATGTCGACGATCTGCGCCCGCCGCGCCTCGTCCATCTCGCCTTCGTGCGCTCGCCTTACGCCCATGCGCGCCTGGTCTCGTTCGACGCCGCCGCGGCCTCGCGCGCGCCCGGCGTGATCCGCATCATCACCGCCAAGGATCTCGAAGGAATCTGCACGCCCTGGGTGGGCGTGCTGACGCATTTCAAGGGTCTCAAATCGCCGCCGCAACATCCCTTGGCGCGCGAGCGCGCGACCTGGCAGGGCGAGCCGGTGGTCGCCGTCGCCGCCGAAAGCCGCGCCCTCGCCGAGGACGCGGCGGCGCTGGTGCGGATCGAATGGCAGGAGCTGCCGGCCGTCACCGACATGGACGAATCGCTCGCGCCCGAGACCAAGCCCATCCACCCCGCGCTCGGCGACAATCTCGCCTTCACGCGCTCGATCGACGCGGGCGATGTCGATGCCGCCTTTGCCGCGGCGGATGCGGTGGTGGTGGAGGAGGAATATTCCTTCGCCCGCCACACCGGCGTCTGCCCCGAGCCGCGCGCCATCCTGGCCGATTACGATCCCGCCGCCCAAAGCCTGACCGTGCACTACTCGAACCAGGCGCCGCATATGATGAAGGAGATTTTCGCCAAGCATTTCGGCCTGGCCGAGAACGCGGTGCGCGTGTTGTGTCCCGACGTCGGCGGCTCCTACGGCATCAAGATCCACGTCTATCCCGACGACATGACCGCGGTGGCGGCGAGCATCCTGCTCGGCCGGCCGGTGAAATTCATCGCCGACCGGCTCGAATCCTTCGTCTCCGACATCCATGCGCGCGAACACCGGGTCAAGGCGCGGCTCGCGCTCAACAAGGCGGGCGAAATCCTCGCGCTCGAGATGGACGACCTCACCGGCATCGGTCCCTATTCCACATATCCCCGCACCAGCGCGGTCGAAGGCAACCAGGTGGTGAATTTGACCGGCTCCTGGTACCGCCACCGCAATTACCGCGCGCGGTTGCGGGTGGCGTTTCAGAACAAGCCGCCGACCACGCAATACCGCGCCGTCGGCCATCCCATCGCCTGCGCCGTGACCGAAGTGATTCTCGACCGCGCCGCGGCGGAACTGAATCTCGACCCTGCCGAAATCCGCCGCATCAATCTCATCCCCGACGACGCTTATCCCTGGACCACCGCCTCGGGCCTCAAATTCGAGAAGCTGTCGCACCAGGCGGCGCTCGAGACGCTGCTCAAGCTGATGGATTACGACGGCTTGCGGCGCGAACAGGCGGAGCTGCGCGAGAAGGGCGTTTATCGCGGCATCGGCCTCGCCTCTTTCGTCGAGCTCACCAATCCCGGCCCGGCCTTTTACGGCGTCGGCGGCGCGCCGATCTCGGCCCAGGACGGCGCCACCATCCGCCTCGATCCCGGCGGCAGTGCCACCTGCGCCTTCAGCGTCACCGAGCAGGGCCAGGGCACCGAAGCGATGGCGGCGCAGATCGCGGCTTCGGTGCTGGGCCTGCCGATCGAGAAAGTGCGGGTGGTGACCGGCGATACCGAGCGCACGCCCTATGGCGGCGGCACCTGGGCCTCGCGCGGCGCCGGCATCGGCGGCGAGGCGGTGCTGCAGGCGGC
>DATNMV010000121.1:0-6102 GCA_035602175.1 Allostellaceae bacterium | reverse complement strand
AGCCGGAGGCCCAGCGCCACGTTCTCCTCCGCCGTGCGCCAGGGCAGAAGCGCGTCGTCCTGGAACAGCATGCCGATCTCGCCGGCGTCGAAATCGCCGGTGACCTGGCCCGAGGAAGGCTTCTGTAAGCCGATGACGGCGCGCAACAGGCTCGATTTGCCCGAGCCCGAGGGGCCGACCAGGCTAACGAATTTTCCGGTGGGAACGTCCAGGCTGACGCCTTCGAGCACCGGCGTCGCGCCATAGGACAACGCCAGATCCTTGACACGCAGCAAGGGTTTCAGCCCCCGGCGATCGAGGTGTCGTAGAGCCCCGAAGGGTCGGCGTTGGGCGCGAGCAGCCCCGCGGCCTTGAGCGATAATGCGACGCGGTTGGCGGCGACGAGGTCGATCTTGACCGAGGCGGGATAAAGCGAGGTGCGATAGCGCGCCAGGATGTCGCTCATCTGGCCGGTATCGGCGCCGGTGGTCATCTCCGGCGGCAGGGATTTCACCAGTTCGTCGGGCGACAGCGTCTGCACCGCGGTCAATCCGCTCTGCAAGGCGCGGCCGAGCGCCTTCATCTCCTCGCGGCGCACCGGAATCTCGGGCGTGCGCACCGCCACGCCCATGAACTCGTAATTGCCGCCGAGATATTTGCGCGCATCATCCGCGTCCATGGCGTTGACCAGCACGCGCCCGCCCGCCTTCACGATCAGCGTCAGCGCCGGCTCCTGCACCAGCCCGGCGTCGACCGCGCCCTGGCGCAGCGCCTCGAGCAAATTGGGGCCGAGCGTGGCGAATTGCACCTTGGATGAATCCACGCCGGCCTGCTTCAGGAGAAAGAGGGCCAGCGCGTGGTCGGCGTTACCCAGGCCGGAGACGCCCACCGTCTTGCCGGCGAGATCCTTGAGCGTGGTGATCTGGCCCGCCATCTTCGGCGCCACGGCGAGCGCGAACAACGGCAGCTTGCCGGTCGAGAGAAAGCGCCGGATGGAGGCGCCTTTGTCGTAGGCAGTGAGCGCCACGTCGAGCGCGGTGGCACCGTAATCGACCGCACCGCCGACGAAGGCCTCCATCGCCGCACCGCCCCCGCGGGCATAAACCAGTTCGAGATTGAGCCCTTCCTTCTCGTAGAAGCCCTGCGCCTTGGCGACGGTGTAGGGAATGATGCACAGCAGCTGGCTGCAAAATGCGAGCTTGATGCTCTTGCCCTGGGCGCGGGCGTGCCGTACCGGCGCGGCCAGCGCGCCAGCAGCCAAGGCCGCGGCGCCTTTCAGCACGGTGCGGCGGCGAAAATCCTTGCCGTTCCAGGCGGCCTGGTTGGGATCGCAGCAGCTCAAATCATGTCCTCGCGGCATCCCGGGCGGAAACCGGCACCAGTTTGCACACTGTGGAAAGTAAGTAAATTGCCTTGGTCGCCCGTGGTTTAAGGCCCGTCCCAGGCGGGGCCCCAGCCGGCGGGATCGACCAGGCGGGTGGTGCCGCGCTTGGCGTCGATGGCAGCGCGCTCCTCGGGCGAAAGCTTGAAATCGAAGACATCCAGGTTGGCCGCCAGATGCTCCTGGCGCGCGGATTTGGGAATGGCGGCGACGTTCTTCTGATCCAAGAGCCAACGCAAAACCACCTGGCCGGCGCTCTTGCCGTGGCGGCGGCCGATTGCGACCAGGTCCTTGTCTTGCGCCACGCGGCCGCGTGCCAGCGGCGAATAGGCCGTCAGCATCAGCCCGTATTTCTCAAGCGCGGCGATCACCGGGCGCTGCGACAGATAGGGATGGTATTCCACCTGGTTGCAGATGATGTCGGCGCGGTGTTGCTCGATGGTCTCGGCCAAAAGCGCGACCGTGAAATTGCTCACGCCGATGAAGCGGGTCTTGCCCTGGCGCCGGGCCTCGGCGAAGGCTTCCAGGGTCTCGGCCAAGGGCTCGCGCTTGCCCGGCCAGTGGATCAGCAGCAGGTCGACGTAACCGGTGTCGAGCCGCCGCAAGCTGTCCTCGACGCCGCGTTTCACCTGCGCGGCGCGGAGATTACCCGCCGGGATCTTGGTGGTGAGGAAGATCTCGGCGCGACTCACGCCCGCGGCCTTGATGGCATCTCCCACCTCGTCCTCGTTGCCGTAGATCTGCGCGGTGTCGATGTGGCGGTAGCCCAGTTCGAGCCCGGCCTTGACCGCCTCGAAACAGTCTCGGCCGTTGAGCGCCCAGGTGCCCAGGCCCAACGCCGGCACGCGCGCGTCCTTGATGGCTACATATTCCATCGCGCCATCCTGCCACTTTCGATGGGCGTGGCGAGAGCGGCAAAAACGCCGACCTCGATCCATCGTCAATCCATTGGAAAGGAATAGAAATTCTGCGTTCGTTTCCTATCGCATAGCCAAGTCGCGATCGCGCTCAGCGATTGACCAGCACCGGAATCTTGGAATGCGTGAGCACCTTGACCGTCTCGCTGCCGAGCACGATCGCGGAGATGCCGTGGTGCCCGTGCGAGGCCATGACGATAAGATCGCAACCTTTCGACGTCGCGGTATCGATGATCGCCTGGTAGGGATGCTCATGTTCGACCTGGACGGTCTCGCATGCGATGCCTGCCGCTTTTGCCGCCGATGCCACGGCGCCGAGAGTTTTCTTGGCATTTTCCTGCATACGGGTTTTGTACTGGGCCGGCGTATCCTCGAGCATCTGCGTGTCGGTCGTGAACATGTGAAAAGGCGGCAAGACCGTCAACGCGGTGACTTTGGCGCCGATCCGCTTGGCCAAGGCGATGCCGGCAAGGACGGCTTTTCCGGCGAGTTCCGACCCGTCCGTCGGTATCAGAATATGGACATACATCGCTCCTAATACCCGACGGCGAAGCGGCGGCGGTAGACTCGGAAACTACTCAGATCCGCATGCAATGCGGCGGTTTGGCGTTCCAGCAATCGCGTTGATCTCAATTGTGTGCGCTCGGATTCTTCCGCTTCCGCATCTCATGCGCCGGCACGAAAGTCCGCTGCTGCGGCTAAGCCGCCGGCCGCCGGGTCCGATCAAGCGCTGCTTGCCACGGCGTGTCATGCGGCATGGGTTGCCGCAGCCGATAGGCGCGCGTGAGCAGGCGTGCCTGGATCAACACAGCGGGCAACGCCAGGAGAATCACGGTCTGGAGTGGCCATCCGGCGGCGCAGATCGCCGCGGCGACCAGACTCGCGGCAACGCCGCCCAGATCCCAGCCGCCCTCGGCCGCGAACTGGAAGCGGAACGGGCAGGGTGATGATTTCGCGGCGTTGTAGAACACCGTCATCAGCGTCGGCACATAAATGCCGCCCAGCATCGTGGTCAGAACCGCGACGCCGACGATCACGGCCGGCGATGTGCTGCACAGGGCCCGGGCAAGGAACGCCGCTACAAGGACCAGCGTATTGAGCCAGATGGCGCGGCGCACATGGCCCAGATCGATGAACCGGCCGAGCAGCACGCCGCTAAGTGCTCCGGCTAGCGCCGCCAGGGCAAGCGTCCCGCCGAAGGCGTCGTAACGCGACTGCAACGCGCGGAAGACGACGATGTCCCAGGCGATCGCCACGCAGCCGAAGATCCAACCGTCGGTGGCAAAAAGCAGTACGCCGGTCCGGGCGGCGGCATAGGCGCCTCGCGGCGACAGACGCGACACGGACGGCGCATCCACGCCGAGCAGCGGCAGGATCGCCACCGCCTCGATCGCCGCCGCGGTGCTGAAGGCGATCCACGGACCGAATGCCGTCAACATCAGACCGCCGAGCACCGGACCCAGCACCGCGGCAAGCCCCATGACAAGTTGCCGAATGCCGATCTGGCTGCCGCGGAAGTGCGCGTCGCCGATCGCGGCAAAAAGCGCATGATAGCAAGGCCAATAGAAAATCCCGGCAATCGCGCCGATCGCCGCAAAGGACGCCAAAGCGACGCCGGTGCCGTGGACGAATCCGATCGCGGGGTATTGCAGGGCGGTGAACAGCGTGCCGATGACGAGCGTTCGCCGCAGACCGAGGCGCGGCACCACGAAAAGGATCACCGGCCGGATCAGGAATCGCAGCAGCAATGTTGCGCCGCCGGTGAGAAAGATCACCGCCGGCGGCAGCCCGGAGCGCAGCAGGTAGACGCCGAAGAAGACGCCGGAGATGCACCAGGCGAATTGATGCAGACCAATGTGGAGCGCGAGTCGATTAATGCCACGATTAGCGAAGTACGCCATCAGACCGTTCCGATGAATTGCCACCGTGCACGCTATAGCACAACAGCTCCGCTCGTGAAGTGACGTCATCCTGCTGCATCAAATCCGTCGTCATTCTGCAATGAAACCACAGCACGATCCGCCCGTGCCCGATTCACCGGTCGTGTCAGTGGCGTCCGAACGGCTCGCGCCCGGCCGCGAAAAACGCATTCTCGTGCTTTACACCGACAGCGGGTACGGGCATATCGCAACTTCCCGCGCGCTCCAGGCCCATTTGGCGTGCGAGCGGCCGTGGCGCATCGATTCGGTCGACGTCTATCGCGAGATTCTCACCACGCTCGATCCGTTCCGCGCGCTCACCGGCATGTCGGGTCCCGACTTCTATAACGAATACACGCTGCGTCGCGGCCACACCCGCCTGCTGTGGCCGATGATCGCCGTCGGCTCGTCGGTGGCGATTCGCTTGGGATCGCCCTTCGTCGTGCGCCAGCTCGCCGCTTTCCTGCGCGGGCGCTCCTACGACATGGTCATCTCGGTCATGCCGCTCATCAACGCGGCGGTCGCGGCGAGCCTGCGGCGCATCGGCGGCGGCATCCCGTTCGTCACCATCGTCACCGATTTCTGCGAGCCGATCCATGCCGCCTGGATCCAGAGCCGCGACCAGTACATCGTCGCCGGCACGCGCAAGTGCCGCGATCAGGCGCGGCGTTTCGGCTTGCCTGAAGCGCAAATCCTGACGACGGGCGGCCTTGTGCTTTCGCCCAACTTCGCCGCGCTGAAGCGCGCCATGACGCCGGAACGCCGGGCGGCCTTGCGCGCGTCGCTCGGCCTGGCGCCGGACCGCTTCACCGGCTTGATGATGTTCGGCGGGCGCGGCGCCGAGCGCATGCTCGATTATGCGCGCGCCATCGAATTGAGCGCGCTGCCGGTGCAGATGATCTACGCCTGCGGCACCAACCAAGCGATGCCGGGCCAGATCGGGGCGTTGCCGGCGGGCCGGCCGCGGCATGTCGTGGGCCTTACCGATGAAATCGAGCGCTATATGGCGGCGAGCGATTTCTTCATCGGCAAGCCGGGACCAGGCGCGATCTCCGAGGCGATGGTGATGGATCTGCCGATGATCCTCGAGGTCGGATCCCGACTCCTCGCCCAGGAGCGCTACAATGCGACCTGGGCCGTGGCGAACGGTGCGGCGCTCTCGTTCCAGAGCGCGAATGAATTGGCCGCTTCCGTCGACCACCTCGCCGACCCGATCCACCACGCGGCGATGCGCCAGGCGATCGCCGCCCATCCCAACACGGCGATCTTCGATCTGCCGGCGCTGCTCGACGACGTCTTCGGCCACAATCACGCGGCAAAGCGCGCCTAGCGGCGCGCCGGCGGGTTCTTGCGCTTGCGCATCTCTTGTACCAGCTTGCGGAACCGCGTCAGCGCGGGCGTCAAGCGCGCCTGGCGCATGACGAGATGCAATGGAGCGGACAGTCCCGGACAGCCCGAGAGCGCCCGGTATACGACTCCGTCACCGCCGAGGCGCCGCATCGAGGCCGGCACGATGGAAATACCGAGACCCGCCGCGACCAGACTCAAAGTCGCGGGCAGGCGCGGCGCCTCCTGCGCGACCGCCGGGCTGAATCCGGCGCGGCGGCACGACGCCAAAATGGCATCGTAAAGGCCCGGCCCCGCCGGACGGCGATAGAGGATGAAATCCTCTCCCGCCAATTCGGCCAGCGGCAGCGGCTTGTCGGTTTTGCCCGCGAGCGGATGGCCCTTCGGCAGCGCGGCAAGCATCGGCTCGTCCAGCACCGGGTCGACCAGCAGGCCGGACGCGCTGGCGACCGGCGAGCGGACGAAGGCGGCGTCGAGCTGTTCCTTCACCAGCGCGTCCACCAGTTCGCCGGTGCCGGCTTCCTCCAACACGATGGAAACGCCGGGCAGAATCTGGCGG
>DATNMV010000120.1:0-4268 GCA_035602175.1 Allostellaceae bacterium | reverse complement strand
CTCGTTCACGATCACGATGTCGCCATCCCGCCGGGTGTCTTCCTGGATAACGATGCAATCGGCGCCTTCGGGCACCGGCGATCCGGTGAAAATTCGCACCGCCTCGCCAGGCCCGAGTTTCTTGCCGTAGGACTGCCCGGCCGGGACATTGCCCACCACCTTAAGCCGGGCCGGCACGGATTTGAGATCGGCCGTGCGCGCGGCATAGCCGTCCATCGCCGAGGCGGGGAAGGGCGGCTGGGTGCGCCGCGCCGTGACCTCTTCCGCCAGCACGCGGCCGAGCGCTTGCGCCAGCGCTACCTGTTCGGCGCCCAAGGGCTTGACGATGGCGAGCAATCGCTCTTGCGCCTCCGCCACCGAAATCATGCCTGTCTTTCCCGGTCCGTCCTTAGCCATTTCTCTTCGCTTCGCAAGACGCCTCGGGCCTGAAGTTTCGACCCTCGGCTTTGCTACGCTCTCCAGCCATTCTCAGGTTGCCTCGAAGGTGCCGGACTTCCCGCCCGATTTATGCACCAGGCGGATTTCGGAAATGCGCATGCCGCGATCGACGCCCTTGAGCATGTCATAGACCGTGAGCGCGGCGACCGCGACCGCCGTCATCGCCTCCATCTCGACGCCGGTGCGGCCCTTCAGCTTGCAGGTGGCGGTGATGTCGACCGCGTTGCGGTTCTTGTCGCAGCGCAGCTCGAGTTTCACGGAATCGAGCGCCAGCGGATGGGTGAGCGGCACCAGATCGGAGGTGCGCTTCGCCCCCATGATGCCGGCGAGCCGCGCCACCGCCAGCACGTCGCCCTTCTTGGCCTTACCCTTGCGCACGAGATCGAGCGTGGCGCGCTTCATCAGCACGCTGCCCTTGGCCACGGCGGCGCGCTCGGTTTCCTCCTTGGCCGAGACGTCGACCATGCGCGCCTCGCCCTTGCGGTCGAAATGGGAGAGCGTCTTTTTCATGCCGGCGCCTGTACCGGGGCGAGCAGGGCGTGCGTCGCCGCGGCGATGTCCTGCTGCCGCAGCAGGGATTCGCCGATCAGGAAACAACGTGCGCCCGAGCGCGCCAGGCGGGCGAGATCGGAGGCGGCGGCAATGCCGCTTTCGCTCACCAGGATCCTGTCCTTGGGCAGCAACGCGGCCAGTTCCGCGGTGGTGGCGAGATCGGTCTTGAGCGTCTTGAGATTGCGGTTGTTGACGCCGATGAGCCGGGTCTTGAGCTGGAGCGCGCGTTTCATTTCGTCCCGGTCATGCACCTCGGCCAGCACGTCCATGCCAAATCCCGTGGCCGCTACTTCGAGTTCCGTCGCCTCATTGTCGGTCAGCGCCGCCAGGATGAGCAGGATGCAATCGGCGCCCATCGCCCGCGCCTCGGCGACTTGATAGGGATCGAGCATGAAATCCTTGCGCAGCACCGGCAGCTTGCAGGCGGCGCGCGCCGCGACGAGATGTTTGGCGTCGCCCTTGAAATAAGGCGCGTCGGTCAGCGCCGAAAGACAAGCCGCGCCCCCCTGTTCATAAGCCCGGGCGATGTCGGCGGGATCGAAATCGGGCCGGATCATGCCGCCCGAGGGAGAGGCCATCTTGATCTCGGCGATGAGGCCGTAGCCGGAGGATTTCACCTTAGCCTCAAGCGCCTTGATGAATCCGCGCGGCGCGCCGGCCGTCGCGGCTTCGCGCTCGACTATGGCCAAGGGCCGCGCCGTCTTGGCGGCGGATATCTCTTCGCGTTTCCGGGCGCAGATCTCGGCCAGTATGTCGCTCATGGTTGCGGCACCGGCTTGGAATTGGTGATGAATACCAGCTGCGCCAAGGCGCGCTTGGCGTTGCCCGAGGATATCGATTGGATCGCGCGCGCGACGCCGGCCTTGAGATCGATGGCGCGGCCGGCCACGACCAATCCCGCGGCGGCGTTCAACAGCACGATGTCGCGCAACGGGCCGGTTTCGCCGTCGAGCATGGCCGTGAGCCTGGCGGCGTTGGCGGCCGGGTCGCCGCCCTTGAGGTCGGACGGACGGGCGCGCGGAATGCCCGCCATCTCGGGCGTGATCTCGAAGCTCCTGAGCGAACCGTCCTTCCATTCCGCCACCAGGGTCTTGCCGGTGGTGGTGATCTCGTCGAAGCCCTCGCCGTGCACCACCCAGGCGTGCTCGCTGCCGAGCTTGCCCAGCACCTCGGCCACCGGCCTCACCCATTGCGGCGCGTAGACGCCGACCAGCTGGCGCTTGACCCCGGCCGGGTTGGAAATCGGCCCTAGCAGATTGAAGACGGTGCGGGTGCCCAATTCCACCCGCGTCGGCCCGACATGGCGCATGGCGCCGTGATATTTGGGCGCCATGAGAAAGCCGATGCCGGCCTCGAACATGGCGCGGCTCACCAGCGACGGATCGGCGTCGAGATTGACACCGAGCGCCTGCAAGATGTCGGCCGCGCCCGAGAGCGAGGAAAAGTTGCGGTTGCCGTGCTTGGCCATGGGCACGCCCGCGCCCGCCACGACGATGGCCGCCGCGGTCGAGACGTTGAAGCTGCCCTGGCCGTCGCCGCCGGTGCCGACGATGTCGATTGCACCCTCGGGCGGCTCGACGCGCAGCATCTTGGCGCGCATGGTGCGCGCGGCGCCGGTGATCTCTTCCACGGTTTCGCCGCGCAGCCGCAGCGCCGACAAGAACGCGCCCATCTGCGCCGGCGTGGCGTCGCCCGACATCATGGCGTCGAAGGCCGAGGCCGCCTCGATCTCGCCGAGCTTCTCGCCCGCCATGACGCGGCCGAGCAGCGCCTTGAAGGTGGCGGCCTGGGTCATCCCCCCTTCGCTCATGGCGGCGCTTTCATGCAGGCACGCGCGCCGCGGCGGCGAGGACCAGGAAATTCTTCAGCAGATCGTGGCCGCCCGCCGAGGCGATGCTTTCGGGGTGGAACTGCACGCCGTAGACCGGACGCTCGCGGTGGGCGAGGCCCATGATGAGTCCATCCTCGGTCTCGGCGGTCACGCTCAGCGATTTGGGCAAGCTGTCGCGCTCGACGATCAGCGAATGATAGCGCGTGGCCGGAAACGGGTTGGGCAGGTTCTTGAACACGCCCGCGCCGCCGTGGCGGATCTGGGAAATTTTCCCGTGCATCGGTGTTTTCGCGCGCACCACCTTGCCGCCGAAGGCCTGGCCGATCGCCTGGTGGCCGAGGCAGACGCCGAGAATGGGCACATGCCCGGCCTTGGCGATCAGCTCCAGGCAGATGCCGGCATGGTCGGGATCGCTCGGTCCGGGCGAGATGACGATGCCTTGCGGCTCGAGCGCGAGCGCCTCTTCCGCCGACAGGGCGTCGTTCCGCTTGACCGTTACCTCGGCGCCGAGCTCGCCCAGGTAGTGCCACAGGTTATAGGTGAAGCTGTCGTAGTTATCGATCAGCAGGAACATAAGAAGGCCTCGCGGAAAGCGCGGTTATATCAGGCCGGGACCCCGGGGAAAAGGCGTGGTCGCGGCTGGGATTGCGGCACAAGGTTGAGAAATCGTCTAAGCTTTGAGCATAAGCCGGATGGGCAAGGGGAACGAGGCATGGCGGTATCGTCGCAAGGCCGCAGGCGCGCATGGCGCTGGCTTTGGTACACGCTGGCGGTGGTCTTGGCCGGGGTGATCGCCGGCATTTACTTTTAGCCCGGGAATGATCAGGTCCGCTTTCGCAGCCGGTCTCGCTCTGGGTTCGAACGCTTGGTTTGCGGCGCGCATTGCCAAAACCCGGCCCAGCCGGTAAGACCTTTCCACCTTTGGGGAGTAGCCGCCCGGCCTTGAGCCGGGCCATGCGTCAACACACTTGGCCTTCGGGCCATGGCGCATGGGGCCAATCGGGCATGGCGAGACCAACGGACCGGTCTTCCCGCCGCCGGGCGGGGAGGACTGGCCGTTGTCGTCTCCGCCCGGCCGGGTCGCCCAATGAACGCATTCCTGGTTTCGCTCGCCACCGTCGCTTTCGCCGAGATCGGCGACCGCACGCAGCTTCTGTCGCTGTGTCTGGCGGCGCATTACCGCAGACCGTGGCCGATCCTGGCCGGCATATTGACGGCGACGCTTGTCAATCATGCGCTCGCCGGGGTTGCGGGCGCCGTGCTGGCGCGGTTTCTCACGCCGCTGCTGCTCAACACGCTGGTCGGTGCGAGCATGGTGGCGATGGCGCTGTGGACGCTGAGGCCCGACGCGCCCGGCGGCAAGGATGTTCCGGCCGGCGGCCACGGCATTTTCTTCGCCACGCTCACTCTGGCCGCGGCCTATCCCAATCTGATCGCGGTGGTGGCG
>DATNMV010000119.1:0-3255 GCA_035602175.1 Allostellaceae bacterium | reverse complement strand
CCACAACGCCGAACGCGCGCGGCCGGAAATCCTACGCCGCCTCAAAGCGGGCGAGGCGCTGGCTCTGGTTTCGGATGCGGGCACGCCACTCCTGTCCGATCCGGGCTACAAGCTGGTGCGCGAAGCGATAGAAGAAGGCATATCCGTGACCACGATTCCCGGCGCCTCGGCGGCGCTGGCGGCGCTGGTGCTGTCGGGCCTGCCGCCCGATGCCTTCCTGTTCGGCGGATTTCTTCCGGCCAAATCCGCGGCGCGCAAGCGCGCCTTGCAGGAATGGAAATCGGTGCGCGCGACGCTGTTGTTCTACGAAACCGCGCCGCGCCTGGCCGCTTCCCTCGCCGACATGGAAGCGGTGCTGGGCGACCGCCCGGCATCGGTTTCGCGCGAGTTGACCAAGCTCTACGAGGAGGTGAAGCGCGGCACCCTCGCCGGGCTTGCCGCGTTTTACCGCGAGGCGGGCGCGCCAAGGGGCGAGGTGGTGGTGGGGATCGGGCCGCCGGACGAATCGGCATCCGATGCGGGCGAGCCCGATCTCGACCGCGCGCTGCAAACCGCGCTCGCCGGCGCCAGCCTGCGCCAGGCGGTGGCGGACGTCGCGGCGGCGACCGGGCTGCCGCGCCGCCTGGTCTATGCCCGGGCGTTGCATCTCAAAGGCGAGCGGCGGTGACCAGCCGCCGGCAACGCGGGGATTGGGCTTTGAGCCGCGCTGCGCGCGGCGGGGAATCCTTCCGCCGCGGCTTGTGGGCCGAAACGCTTTGCCTCTGGCTGTTGCGCCTCAAAGGCTACCGCATCCTGGCCCGGCGCTATCGCAGCCGCGCGGGCGAGATCGATCTGATCGCGCAACGCGGCTCGGTCGTCGTCGCCGTCGAGGTCAAGGCGCGATCCGGCCGGGACCAGGCGGGCGAAGCGCTGCTCTGGCGGCAGCGCGCGCGCATCGCCCGCGCGCTCGAGAATTATCTCGCGATCCATCCGCGCTTGCGCGAATCGAGTCTGCGTTTTGACGTCATGCTGGTCGCGCCGCGCAGCTGGCCGCGCCATATCCGGGACGCGTGGCGGCCGGAATCGTGAGGCCGATTCCCCAAGGACCTTGCATTCGGAGTCTTGCCCCGATATTGACGCATTGCCGATGTTCGATGGCGGATTGTTGCCGCTTTTGAGGAGCAAGCCTTGTCCCGTTTCGCCCGTTTCCGCCGGCTGGGTGATCTCACGGCGCTGTGCCTGATGCCTCTTCTGTCGGGTTGCCTGGCCGTCGCCGCGGTCGGCACCGGCGCCAGCGTCGGCTATGTCGCATCCGAGGATCGCACGGTGAAGGAGAACTTCAACGACACCGTGTTCTGCGGCCAGATCAGCGCGCTGTGGACCCAGTTCAACAGCCAGCTCAACGACAATCTCGACTGCCACGCCTATCAGGCGCGCGTGCTGGTCACCGGCGAGGTGCCGAGCGAGTCCTGGCGCGACGAGGCGATCAACCGCGCCAAGCAGGTTTCCGGCGTCAAGGAGGTCTATGACGAGATCACCGTCGGTCCGGGCAACGGCTTTTCGGGCAACGCGCATGACATCTACGTCACCCAGCATTTGAAGGCCGAGCTGTTGACCGCCGGCGACGTTCACTCCACCAACTACATCGTCACCACGGCAAACAGCGTCGTTTACATCATCGGCACCGCGCGCGACGAGGCCGAGCTCAACCGCGTGGTCGATTACGGGCGCAACATGGACGGCGTGAAGCGCGTCGTCTCCTATATCCGCATCCGCGCCGATGCCAATGTGGCGTCTGGGACCGGATCGGACAATTCCGGCGTTTCCCAGGATCAGCCCGCGCCGGGCGACACCGCGCCGAGCGAACCGACGCCGCGCAACGACATCGTGGTGACGCCGTTGCAATCCCCGCCGGCCCCGTCGCCGCCCACCACCGCGCCGCCCACCGCCGCGCCCACCGCCCCGGCGCCGGCCAATAACTCCGCAGTGACGCCGCTGCGATGAGCCTCAAAGTCGCCATCCAGATGGATCCGGTCGAGCGGATCAATCCCGCCGCCGATTCGACTTTTGTCTTGGCCCTGGAAGCCCAGGCGCGCGGATTCCGCCTGCATCATTATCTGCCGCGCGATCTCAATCTGGCGGGAGACACGCTCACCGCGAAGGCCCGGCCGCTGAAGGCGAGCCGCGGCGCGGGCGCGCCGCTCGCGCTCGGGCCGCCGGAAATCCTCGACCTGGTGTCGGTCGACGTGATCCTGATGCGCCAGGACCCGCCCTTCGACATGGCCTATATCACGGCGACGCATCTCCTGGAGCATGTGAGCGCCAAGGTTCTGGTGGTCAACGATCCGGTGAGCGTCCGAAACGCGCCCGAAAAGCTCTTCGCCACGCATTTCACGGGCTTGATGCCCGAGACGCTAATCACCAGCGATCCCGCGTCGATCGACGCCTTCCGCAAGAAGCATGGCGACATCATCCTGAAGCCGCTCTTCGGCAATGGCGGTGCCGGCGTGTTCCACCTCCGGCCCGAGGACGAGAATCTGAACGCGCTCCTGGAAATGTTCACCCAGTTCTATCGCGAGCCGGTCATCGCCCAGCGCTACCTGCCCGAGGTGCGCCGGGGCGACAAGCGCATCGTCCTGGTCGAAGGCGAGCCCTTGGGCGCGGTGCTGCGCGTGCCCGCCGCGGGCGAGGCGCGCGCCAATCTCCATGTCGGCGGGAAAGCGCAAAAATCGCCGCTTTCGAAGCGCGACCGCGAAATCTGCGCCGCCATCGGCCCCAAGCTGCGCGAGCTCGGGCTGGTCTTCGTCGGCATCGACGTGATCGGCGAATATCTCACCGAAATCAACGTCACCTCGCCGACCGGCATCCAGGAGATCAACCGGCTCGAGGGAGCGAAGCTCGAAGTCGCGGTCTGGGACGCGATCGAGGCCCGCTACCGGGCCCGAAAGCGCCGCTGAGCCGGCTTTAGGCCGCGCCGGGCGGGTTGTGGCTGGCTTCGTAGAGGAACCAGGCGCGGCGCTCGGTCTCGTCGATATAGACCTCGAGCTGGCTCGTCGTCGCCATGTCGCCGTGCTCGTCGCACAGCGCGTGCGTCTCGCGCATGCGCTTGACCAAATCGACATTGTCCTCGCGCAGCTCCGCCAGCATGTCCTGCGGCGTCACATAGGGCGCGTCGTTGTCCGAGATGTGCTTCAGCCGCGCGATCTCGCCGATCGAGTGCAGCGTCTGGCCGCCGACCTTGCGCACGCGCTCGGCGATGACGTCGGTCATGGCGAA
>DATNMV010000118.1:0-2675 GCA_035602175.1 Allostellaceae bacterium | reverse complement strand
CTCGGTCCGGCCGATCCGCTGTTCGTGGGCGCGCGGGGATCGACGCTCAATCCGCGCATGGTGCAGGGTCAGATGGCCAAGCTGCGTGCCAGCCTCGGACTGCCGGACCATGCCTCGCCCCATTCGCTGCGCCACAGCTTCGCCACGCATCTTTTGGCGGGCGGCGGCGATCTGCGCGCTATCCAGGAATTGCTCGGCCATGCGAGTCTGTCGACCACGCAACGCTACACCGCGCTCGACGCAGCCCGTCTCTTGGCCGTGTACGACAAATCGCATCCGCGCGCCAAGGGCTAGAGCTTGCGGATGGCGAGCAGCGCCGTCAGCGAGCCCAGCCCCATGGTGACGAAGCCCAAGCCCCAGGCAAGATGGCTGGCACTTCCCCCGGCGGCGTCCAGCACCACGCCCACGGCCAAAGGCCCGGCCACGCCGCCGGCGAAACCGATCAGCGAATGGACCGCCAAGGTCACGCCGCGCTGGCCGTCCGGCGAAGAAACCACCGCGCCATTGGTGAGCGCCGCCGAGTCGCCCATGATGATCATGTTGTAGGCGCAACACAGCGCCGCCACCATCCAGACCGGCAAGCCGGCGCTGAAGCCGGCGGCGATCGAGGCGAGGAAGGACAGCACCATCACCCGGCCGATCAACCGGCGCCGGTCGGCGCGCACCGCGACCTCGGCGCCGTAGATGCTGGCGACGGTGCTGATCAGCGCCGCCGCGGTCGCGATCCAGCTCGCGAACGAGACGTCGTCCGAACCGCCGCGCAAATGGGCGGCGTAAATCAGATAAGCCACCAGCCAGGCGCGCAAGGCGAACAGCTCGAAGGTGTGGCCGGCATAACCCAGGACGAAGGCCATCACCGCGCGGTTCTTGAACACCGGGCGAAAATCGAAACGGCGTCCCCGCCCTTCCACATGCCGCGCGCCCGGCGCCAATGGCGGCACCAGGAGATAAATCACCGCGCAGGACGCCACCGAACCCGCGGCAGCGCTCCAAAACACGGCGCCCCAGCCGAACCGATCCGCGATCTCGCCGGTGAAGGCATAGGATACGGCGGTGCCGAGGCTGAATCCGGAAGTGTAATAGGCGACGTAGCGGTTCTGGCGCGGCCCGTGCACGCGGTCCGTCAGCAGCTTGAGGCCGGGCATGTAGGTGCCGGCAAGGCCGAGGCCGGCGACGAAGCGGAAAACCGCCGCCGACCAGAAGCCTTGCGCGAACAGTGCATAGCCGACCGAGGCGATCCCGCCGACGACCAGCGACAGCAGATAGATCTTGCGCGGATCGGTGTGGTCGGTCGCGCCCACCAGCAGCGGCACCGCCGCGACATAGCCCGCCAGGAACAGGCTGCTGATCCAGCCGGCCTCGGTGTTGTCGAGACTCCAGAGCCTTTGGAACTCGGGCAGCAGCGCGGCGAAGCTCGAGGTGCCGAGCATGCCCAGCACCGAGGTCGCGCTCAATATGGCGATGAGCGCGGCCGGCGAAGGCTCGCGCCCGGTTCCGAACATGGGCCTAAATATGGATCGGATGGCCTTCGACCGCCAGCGCCGCCTCTTTCACCGCCTCGTTCAAGGTGGGGTGGGCGTGGACGGTGCGGGCGATGTCCTCGGCGCTGGCGCCGAATTCCATCGCCACCGCGGCTTCGGCGATGATGGTGCCGGCGTCGCCGCCGATGATGTGGACGCCGAGCACGCGGTCGCTTTTGGCGTCGGCCAGGATCTTGACGAAGCCCTCGGTGAAGGCGTTGGCGCGCGCGCGCGGATTGGCCGAGAACGGGAACTTGCCGGTCTTGTAGACGATGCCCGCCTGCTTGAGCTGCTCCTCGGTCTTGCCGACCGTGGCCACTTCGGGCCAGGTATAGACCACCGCCGGGATGCAGTCGTAATCGAGCCCGGGCTTGCCGCCGGCGAGCCGTTCGGCCAGCACCACGCCTTCCTCCGACGCCTTGTGCGCCAGCATCGGGCCGGATATCGCGTCGCCGATGGCATAGAGGCCGGGAACATTGGTCGCAAAGGTCGCGTCGGTCTTGATGCGGCCCTTGTCGTCGAGCGCGACTTTGAGCGCCTCGAGGCCGAGGCCGTTGGTGTAAGGCCGGCGCCCGACCGAGACCAGCACCACATCGGCCTTCAATTCCTCGCGCTTGCCGCCCTTGGCCGGCTCGAGCGCCAGCTTGACGCCGTCATTGCCGGGCTTGGCTTCGGTCACCTTGGTGCCGAGGCGGAAGACGAAACCCTGCTTTTCCAGCGCGCGCTGCAAGGCGGAGGAAAGTTCGCCGTCCATGCCGGGGGTGATACGGTCGAGGAACTCGACCACCGTGACCTTCGACCCGAGGCGCCGCCACACCGAGCCCATTTCGAGGCCGATATAGCCGCCGCCCACCACCACCAGGCTTTCCGGCACGGAAGGCAGCGCCAGCGCGCCGGTCGAGGAGACGATGCGCTTCTCGTCGATCTTGATGCCCGGCAGATCGGTGCTTTCCGAGCCGGTGGCGAGGATGATCGCCTTGCCGGCCGAGAGCGCGCGGCTGCCGCCGGCGTTGAGCGCCACCTCGACTGTGTTGCGCGCGGAAAGCCGCGCCGCGCCCTTGAGGTATTCCACCTTGTTCTTGCGGAACAGGAATTCGACGCCCTTGGTGTTGTCCGACACCACCTTGTCCTTGCGCGCCAACATGGTCGGCAGGT
>DATNMV010000117.1:0-13481 GCA_035602175.1 Allostellaceae bacterium | reverse complement strand
TGACCACGGTGCGCGCGTCGGCGGGATGTTCCTCGAACCATTGGCTGAGCGTTTCGTTGACGATGCCCTCGACGACCGGGCGCACTTCGGACGAGACGAGCTTGTCCTTGGTCTGCGAGCTGAATTTCGGGTCGGGAACCTTGACCGAGAGGACGCAGGTGAGTCCTTCGCGGCAATCGTCGCCCGTGAGCGCGGCCTTGTCCTTCTTCCCCAGATTCGATTCTTCGGCGTATTTCGTCACGACGCGCGTGAGCGCGGCACGGAAACCGGCCAGATGCGTGCCGCCGTCGCGCTGGGGGATGTTGTTGGTGAAGCACAGCATGGTCTCGTGATAGCTGTCGGTCCATTCCATCGCTACCTCGACCGTGATCTTGTCGCGCTCGCCCGCCATGACGATGGGCGCGCCGTGCAGGACCTGCTTGGAACGGTCGAGATATTTGACGAAGGCCTCGAGCCCGCCTTCGTAATGCAATTTGACCGTCTTGGGCTCGACGCCGCGCGCGTCGGTGAGATCCAGCGTCACGCCGGAATTGAGGAAGGCCAGCTCGCGCAGCCGGTGTTCGAGGGTCGCGAAATCGAACACGGTCTTGGTGAAGGTCTTGGGGCTCGGCCAGAACGTCACTTCCGTGCCGGTTTTCGGACCCGGCTTGCCCTGGCGCTCGGCCACCGGCGCCGCGCCGATTTCCTTCAACGGCGCCACCGGGTCGCCGTTCTTGAAGCTCATGAAATATTCCCGGCCGCCGCGCCAGATGCGCAAATCGAGCTTTTCCGACAGCGCGTTCACCACCGACACGCCGACGCCGTGCAGGCCGCCCGACACCTTGTAGGAATTCTGGTCGAATTTTCCGCCGGCATGGAGCTGGGTCATGATGACCTGCGCCGCCGAAACGCCCTCCTCCTTGTGGATGTCGACCGGCACGCCGCGGCCGTTATCGACGATGGTGGCGGAGCCGTCGGGGTTAAGCGTCACGCTCACCATGTCGCTGAACCCGGCCAGCGCCTCGTCGATCGAATTGTCCACCACCTCGTAGACCATGCGGTGGAGGGCCGAGCCGTCATCGGTGTCGCCGATATACATGCCCGGGCGCTTGCGCACGGCGTCGAGGCCGCGCAGCACCTTGATCGAATGCGCGCTGTATTCCTCTTTCTCTTCCGCGGCTTGCGAAGCCAGGGCGGGATCGGGCTTGGGCGGGCTTGCCGGTTTGCTCATGGGCTTGCGGTCCGTTTCTTCTGATTTTCAGCCGGGCGCGATCGCGGCCTGGGAAATGGCGAAGAACTGCGCCGCGCCGCGGAGTTCCTCGAACAGCGCGGCGTCGGTGCCGGCGAGCCAAGCCTGGGCCTTCAAATCGAGCAGAGCCGCGAACAAGGCTGAACGTCGCTCCGCATCGAGGTGCGCGGTGATCTCGTCCAGCAGCAGCAAGGGCGCGGCGCCGCGCCGCGCCGCGGCGAGCCGGGCATAGGCCAGGGTGATGGCGATCAGCAGCGCCTTCTGCTCGCCGGTCGAGCAGGACGCCGCCTCGATGCCGGTTTCGAGATGCCGCACCAGCAGGTCGGAACGGTGCGGGCCGCATTGGGTGACGCCGCTTTCGGCGTCGAGGCCGCGCCCGTCGCGAAGCGCACGGCGAAATTCCTCTTCGGCGGCCAGCGCCGGCCGGGTTTCGAGCCAGCTTTCGACCGCGCCTTCCACTGCCAGCCCGGCGCGCGGGAAGGGGCCCTTGGCGCCGCGGCAGGCGGCGTCGAGCCGGGCCACCGCCTCGATGCGCGCCGCCGCCAGGGCGACACCGTTCTCGGCCATGGCGTCCTCGAGCGCCGAAAGCCAGGCCGGATCCGCCCCGTTCCCCCGATAAGCGCCGTCGCGCAGCAGCCGCGCGCGTTCGCGCAGCGCCTTCTCATAGGCGTTGAGCCGCGCCCAATGGCCGGGATCGAATCCGGTCACCAGCCGGTCGAGGAAACGACGGCGCGAGGACGCGCCTTCGATGAAAATGCGGTCCATCTGCGGCGTGAGCCACGCCATGCCGAAACGCTCGGCCAGATCCTGCTGGCTCTTGGCCGGCGCGCCGTCGATGCGGAGACTGCGGCGCTCGCCGCTGTCGCTGGCATCGTCGCGGCCGGTGCCGATTTCGATCTCGCCCGAAGGCGTCGCCACCGCGGCGGCCATGGCCCAAGGCCCGGTCTGGTCGCGGCGATCGATCTCCGAAAGCTTGGCGCGGCGCAGGCCGCGGCCGGGAGCGAGGAAGGACAGCGCCTCCAGAAGATTGGTCTTGCCCGCCCCATTGGCGCCGTACAGCACCACCGGGCCGGCATCGGCCGAGAGCCGCGCCCGGGCATAGCCGCGGAAATCGGTCAGCATCAGGCGCGAAACCGCCACCGGAAGGGGCGATGGGTCGTTCGCCGGAATGGCGAGGGGGGCGAGGGCGTCCTGCCGCACGGGGAAACCGGACGCGCCTTAAACGCGCATCGGCATGAGCACGTAGAGCGCGCTGCTGTCGGCGGCGTCGCGCACCACGGTGGGCGAGGCGGCGTCCGCCAGCATGAAGCGCGCATTCTCGCCCTCGATCTGCTCGGCGATATCGAGGAGATAGCGGGAATTGAACCCGATCTCCAGGGACGCGGCGGCGTAGCCGACCTCTATCTCTTCCGAGGCGGTGCCGTTCTCGGGGCTGGTGGCGGAGAGCGTCAGGTTGTTGCGCTCGAGCGTCAGCTTCACGGCGCGACTCTTCTCGGTCGAAATGGTGGAGACGCGGTCGACCGCCTCGGCGAATTCCTTGCGGCGCACGTCGAGCGTCTTGTCATTGCCGGTCGGAATGACCCGGTCATAATCGGGGAAGGTGCCGTCGATCAGCTTCGAGGTCAGCACCGTGTCGCCGAAGGCGAAGCGGATCTTGGTGTCGGAGAGCGAAACCGACACCTCTTTGTCCATTTCCTCCAGCAGCTTGCGCAACTCGTTCACGGCCTTGCGCGGCACGATCACGCCCGGCATGCCGGAAGCGCCGTCGGGCAGCGGCAGCTCCATGCGCGCCAGGCGGTGGCCGTCGGTGGCAACCGCGCGCAGCATGGCGACGCCGTCGCTTTTGGCGGCGTGGAGATAGATCCCGTTCAGGTAATAGCGTGTTTCCTCGGTCGAGATAGCGAAGCGCGTGCGGTCGATCAGGCGCTTCAGGTCGGCGGCCGAAAGCGTGAAGCTGTGGCCCAGCTCGCCGCCCGCCATTTGCGGATAATCCGCGACCGGCAGACAGGCGAGGGTGAAGGTCGAACGGCCGGAGCGCAGGCCGACCTGGCCCTTGTCGCCGTCCTCGAGCGAAACCTGCGCGCCTTCGGGCAGCTTGCGCACGATGTCGTAGAGCGTGTGCGCCGGCACGGTGGTGCCGCCGGATTTGACGCCCTGGGCCGGCACCGACGAGACCATTTCGAGGTCCATGTCGGTGGCGGAAAGCGACAACTGGCCGTCCGCGGCCTTGAGCAGCACGTTGGACAGGATGGGGATGGTGTTGCGCCGTTCGACCACGCTCTGCACGTGGCCCAGGGCCCGGAGCAGGGCGGCGCGTTCGATGGTCAGTTTCATGGTTTTCGGGTTTCGCTCAGGTTTGTGACGGCGTTGCGTTATGGCCCCCTCGCGGGCCGGCACCCCGCCGCACGCGAACCGCCCGGAAACCGCCGGAAGAATCGAATGCAACGGGAAAAAACTATATCACAGCGCCGCCGCACCGGTACACCAATTCGGGCGCTGTGAATCGCCGCTTTTGTCTTTTAAATCAACTGGTTAGGTGGGGGCTAAGGCCTTGCGGCGGCTCAGGTTTCGAGCATTCGCTTCAGGAGCTCGATGTCCTCGGCCAGGGTGCGGTCGGCGGCCTTCAATTCCTCGATCTTGCGGACCGCGTGCATCACCGTGGTGTGGTCGCGGCCACCGAACTTACGGCCGATCTCGGGCAGCGAGCGGGGGGTGAGCTGCTTGCACAGATACATCGCCACCTGGCGGGGCCGCGCCACGGCGCGGGCGCGCCGCGCGGAATGCATGTCGGCGAGGCGGATGTTGTAGTGCTCGGCGACGCGCTTTTGAATTTCGTCGATGGTGACGCGGCGGTCATTCGCGCGCAGCAGATCGTGCAGCACTTCCTGTGCGCTTTCGAGCGTGACCGTGCGGCCGACCAACTGGGTATGGGCGGAGATGCGGTGCAGCGCGCCTTCGAGCTCGCGCACATTGGAGGTGATCTTGTGCGCCAGGAATTCCAGCACCTTGCCCGGCACCTGGGACTTGGTCGCGTCCGCCTTGGCCTGGAGAATGCCGAGCCGCAATTCATAGGTCGTCGGATGGAGATCGGCCACCAGCCCCCAGCCGAGGCGGGATTTGACCCGTTCCTCGATGCCTTCAAGGTCGGAGGGCGATTTGTCGGCGGAGATGATGATCTGCCGGTTCTGGTCCACCAACGCATTGAAAGTATGGAAGAATTCCTCCTGGGTCGCGTCGCGGCCGCCGATGAACTGGACGTCGTCAATCATCAGCACGTCGACCGAGCGGAACTGCTCCTTGAACGCCATGGTGTCCTTGAAGCGGATGGCGCGCACGAACTGGTACATGAACTTCTCGGCCGAGAGATAGATCACTTTGCGCGTCGGATCCTGGGTGCGCATATGCCATGCGATGGCATGCATCAGATGGGTCTTGCCCAGCCCCACGCCACCATAGAGGAAAAGCGGGTTGAAGGGCACGTGGCGGTTGGGACCGACCTGGGATTCGGCCACCCGGCGGGCGGCGGCGTGAGCCAGCTCGTTGGGCTTGCCGACGACGAAATTCTCGAAGGTGAAGCGCGGGTCGAGCGGCGCGCTGACGTCCTTCTCTTCGGCGGCCGCCTCCGCCGCTTCCTTTTCCTTGGGTTGAGGGGTCGCGAGCTCGACATCCGCCGGCTGGGCCATCGTCTTGCCGGTGACCAGGATCTCGACCGAAGCGATGGCGTCGTTCTCGCCGTTCCATAACGCGCGGATGCGTTCGGCGTAATGTTGCGTCACCCAATCGCGCAGGAAGCGGGTCGGCACGCCGATGCGCACCCTGCCCTCGTCCACGCCATAGAGGGTCATCGACTTGAGCCAGGAGCGATAGGCGGCGTCGCCGAATTCCTCGCGCAGGCGGCCGCGCACCCGCGCCCATTGGGATTGCAAATCGCCCTTTCGTCCCGTGGTTTCGTTCATGCGCGCGCCATGGCCTTCGGGACAAGCGCGCTCCGCGCGCCGGGCGCCAGACGGGATGGTCCGGGGATGGATGCCTTTTCGTCGTTTCGCGTCGCCTGATCAAAAGCCAGCGCCGCTTGCCTATTATTATTACCTATCGCCACTCCGCCCCCCAGGAACCCCGAACAGCGCACGGGCGCCCCTTTGCCGAAAGAAGTTCTAATTTCTTTTCGGCGCTAGCCTTTAGACGACGACCTGTAGTTGATACGCGAAACCAGTCTGGCACCCACTGCCCTGCCGCCGAAACTTTGCCGGTACCGCTCACACACGACGCCCGACATCGCGATCCCCCGAGTGGATGAAACAGGGTCTTGCACCTTGATCGACGGCGCAGATGTAAACTTTACCGAAGCCCAACACCGAAAGGCAACATAACTGCAATGCGAACGCAAAATTTTTTATTCTTGCGGCAGAACGGCAACGGATGGGTCTAACCCTTGAGCGCCTTGATCCGCGCGGAGAGACGCGACAGCTTGCGTGCAATCATGTTCTTATTCACTACGCCTCGCGCGGCACCGCGTTGAAGCTCCGGCTGCGCCGCGACAAACGCGGCGCGCGCCTTCTTCTTGTCGCCGGCCGCGATCGCGACTTCGACGGCCTTGACCGAACTGCGGATGCGGTTCATGCGCGCCCGGTTGACGACAACGCGGCGCGTGGTCTGCCTTATTCTTTTTTCCGCCGATTTATGCGTCGCCATCTCGAATCCGTGATAGCCGAGGGATGTCGGTGCCGCGTGGATTGGAGCGCGCTTATAGCCACAGGCGAGGATGCGCGTCAAGCGTGCGACGGTTGCCGTCATCAACGGTTTTTGAAACTGGGCTTGCGTTTTTCGACGAAGGCGGCCATGCCCTCTTTCTGGTCCGAGGTCGCGAACAGCGAATGGAACAGCCGGCGCTCGAAACGCACACCCTCGGCGAGCGTGGTCTCGTAGGCGCGGTTGATCGATTCCTTGGCCATCAGCACCGCGGGGCGCGAGAGCGCCGCGATCTGCGCCGCGATTTTCACCGTCTCCTCGACCAGTTGGGCCGCCGGAATCACGCGCGAAACCAGGCCCGAACGTTCGGCCTCGGCCGCGTCCATCATGCGCCCGGTGAGAATCATGTCCATCGCCTTGGCCTTGCCGACGAAACGGGTGAGCCGCTGCGAGCCGCCGGCGCCGGGCATGATGCCGAGATTGATTTCGGGCTGGCCGAATTTCGCGCTGTCGGCGGCGATGATGGTGTCGCACATCATGGCGAGCTCGCAGCCGCCGCCGAGCGCGAAGCCCGCCACCGCGGCGATCACCGGCTTGCGGCACAAGGTCACCCGCTCCCAGCCTTTGACGAAATCGCCGAGATAGACGTCCATGTAATCGCGGTTCTGCATTTCCTTGATGTCGGCGCCGGCGGCGAAAGCCTTGTCGCTCCCGGTCAGCACGATCGCGCCGATCCGGTCGTCGCCTTCGAAGGCGTCGAGCGCCTGTCCGAGTTCGCGGATCAGCGCGTCGCACAACGCATTGAGTGCCTTAGGCCGGTTCAGGGTTATGAGACCGACCGCGCCGCGGCTTTCGATCAGGATGTTCTCGTAGCTCATTGGCTTTGCTCCGGATTTGGCGCTATTGCGGCAGCGGCGACAGGGTGAAGCCCACGGTCAGATTGCCGTCGGGGCCGCGGTATTCGAGCTTCAAGCGCTCGCCCTCGCGCCGCCAGAGATTGGTCCCGGCCGCGCTCCAGCCGAGCTGCGGCAGGGTCTGGACGTAAAAGCGCGCGACCGCGTCGTGGGTCAGATTGCCCTTGGCCTGGGCCTCGACGATGCGGCCTTCGGGCTTGTCGAACACCAGCGATGAGCCGGCGACGGGCGAAAGGCCGGGCATCAGGGGCAGGTCTTCGGTGCCGGGGACGAATTCATCGGCCCGCGCCGGGATCCCAGGCGAAAGCACCGGCACGAGCAGCAGGCACAGCAGAAGAACGAGGCGTCGCATCGGCGAAACTTAGACCTAGCGCTGCCGCTTGGCACAGTAAAAAGTCGAACGGCCGCCTTGGACGATGCGTTTGATGCCGATGGAGCAATCGCAGCGCGGGCAACGCTCGCCTTCCTTGCCGTAGACACTCCAGTGATGCTGGAAATATCCCAGCTCACCCGAGGCCTGCACGTAATCGCGCAGGCTCGAGCCGCCCGCCGCGATCGCGCGCGCGAGCACGTCACGGATGGCCTGCGCCAATTGGATTGCGCGTTCGCCTTGCACGGTGCGCGCCAGGCGCCGCGGCGACAGTGCCGCGCCGTAGAGACTCTCCGAGACATAGATGTTGCCGAGTCCGGCGACCACGCGCTGGTCCAGCAGCGCCGCCTTGATCGAGGTCTTTTTGCCCTTGAGCAGCTTCGCCAGAAGCGCGCCGTCGAATTCGGGCGCGAGCGGTTCCGGCCCCAGATGCCGGAACAGTTTATGCGCGGCCAGATCGTTTTCGGTCGCATAGTCGAGCAGCCCGAAGCGCCGCGCGTCGTTGAAGCGCAACTCCACGCCGCCTTCGAAGCCCAGCACGGCGTGGTCGTGCGGCGCGGGTGCGTTCCCCGCATCGGCCAGCACCAGCCGCCCCGACATGCCGAGATGCGCGATTAGCACGCCCCCGCCTTCGAAATGGAAGAGGATGTATTTGGCGCGGCGCGTAATGGCTGTGACGCGCCGGCCCTCGAGCTTCGCCTTCAGGCCGGGCGGAACCGGATTGCGCAGATCGCGGCGGTTGAGCTTGAAGGACAAGAGTCTTTTGCCCAGGAGACGCGCCGTCAATCCGCGCGCGATGGTTTCGACCTCGGGCAATTCGGGCATGGTTCTCGGCGGCTTGCGTCTCTTGGAAGCGAGGCGGGGGGCGCGTATGGTGCGCCGATGGCGAGACCGGACACAAGCGAGACGGATTTCGGCTTCCGCCGCGTCGGAACGGAGGAGCATACGCGCCTGGTCCGGGGCGTGTTCGACCGCGTCGCCCGGCGCTACGATCTGATGAACGATCTGATGTCGGGCGGCGTCCACCGCCTTTGGAAATCCTCGTTGATCGCGGCGCTCAATCCGCGCCCGGGGCAGATTCTGCTCGACGTCGCCGGCGGCACCGGTGACGTCGCAAGGCGGTTCCTGACGCGCGCGGGATCGGGCGGGCGCGTCATCCTGTGCGACATCAACCAAAGCATGCTGCGCCAGGGCCGCGACCGCGCGCTCGACCGCGGGACGCTGGGGAGCATTCAATGGCTGTGCGGCGCCGCCGAGGCGCTGCCCATCGCCGATTGCAGCGTCGACGCCTACACCGTCGCCTTCGGCCTCAGGAACGTCACCGGCATCGCCGCGGCCTTGGCGGAGGCGCGGCGGGTTCTGAAGCCCGGGGGGCGCTTTCTCTGCCTCGAATTCAGCCAGGTCGAGCGGCCGCTGCTGAAGCGCGCCTATGATCTATATTCCTTCACCGTATTGCCGCGTTTGGGTGCGGCGGTGGCCGGCGACCGCGAAGCCTATCAATACCTGGTGGAAAGCATTCGCCGCTTCCCCAGGCGGCGCAAGCTCCTGTCCTTGATGGAACGGGCCGGGCTGGAGCAGACCAGCGTCCGTCCGCTTTCCGGCGGCATCGCCGCCATCCATTCCGGCTGGCGGCTCTGAACTGACCGAACTGGACTTTGACGACGAATTACACCTCCTATAGAGTGGATTTTCTCGAACACCATGAAGGATTTTGGCTCCGTGCTGCATGGCCGCCGCATTCTCCTGATCGTCGCCGGCGGCATCGCCGCCTATAAGAGCCTCGACCTCATCCGCCGCCTCAAGGAGCGCGGCGCGGCGGTGCGTTGCGTGCTGACCGCGGGCGCCCGGGAGTTCGTCACGCCGCTGGCGGCGCAGACCCTGAGCGGCGAGACCGTCTACGGCGACTTGTTTTCGCTGACCCAGGAAAACGAGATGGGGCATCTCCGGCTGTCGCAGGAATCCGATCTGGTGATCGTGGCGCCGGCCACCGCCGATCTCATCGCCAAGATGGCGGCCGGCCTGGCCGACGATCTCGCCTCCACGATTCTCGTGGCCACGGATAAGCCCGTGCTGTTCGCGCCCGCAATGAACACGCGCATGTGGGAGAACGCGGCCACCCGCGCCAATGTCGATCTCCTGGAAAAGCGTGGCCTGAAGCGGGTGGGTCCCGCCTCCGGGAAGCTGGCCGAAAATGAATCCGGCATGGGCCGTTTGGCCGAGCCGGCGGAGATCGCCGACGCGGCCGAGGCGCTGTTCCTCGCCAACGCCGCGCTCAAGGGCAGGCGGGCGCTGGTGACCAGCGGCCCCACCGAAGAGGCGATCGACCCGGTGCGCTACATTGCCAACCGCTCCTCGGGCAAACAGGGCCATGCCATCGCCGCGGCCTTGGCGCGGCTGGGCGCCGACACGGTGCTGGTCTCGGGCCCGACGCGCGAGCCCGACCCGCCGGGGGTGAAGGTGGTGCATGTGCGCTCGGCGCGCGACATGCTGTCGGCCTGCGAAGCCCAGCTGCCAGCCGACGTGGCCGTGTGCGCCGCGGCGGTGGCCGATTGGCGCGCCGAGGAATCGGCGCAGAAGCTCAAGAAAAAGCCGGGCGAAGCGCCCCAGCTGGCGCTGGTCGAGAACCCGGACATCCTCGCGACGTTGGCCAAGCCGGGCAACCGCCGGCCCAAGCTGGTGGTGGGTTTCGCCGCCGAGACCGAGAATCTCATCGCCAACGCCAAGGACAAGCGCCGCAAGAAAGGCTGCGACTGGATGCTGGCCAACGACGTCTCGGAAGCCGCCGCCACCTTCGGCGCCGAGGACAACGAAATCCATCTGATCGACGAAACCGGCGTCGAGGACTGGGGAAAAATCTCCAAGCGCGAAGTCGGCGACCGGCTGGCGCGGCGCATCGCCCTGGCGCTCAATCGCCAGGCGGCGGAATAAGCCCGGGCGGCCTGGATCATGGTGCGGCTGACCAAGAAACTCCTGTTCGCCATCGAGGCGGTGCTCGACATCGCCTACAACGCCGGCGATCGGCCGGTGCAATCGGGCGAGATCACGCAGCGCCAGGGGATTCCCCGGCGTTATCTCGAACAGGTGCTGCAACAGCTGGTGCGCGCCGGCGTGCTGGCCGGGGTCAGGGGCCCGCGCGGCGGCTATCGCCTGGCGCGCGAACGCCGCCGCATCACGCTCGGCGAGATCGTGCGCGTGGTGCGCGAGCTCGACGGCGCCGGCAACCCGCTCGAGGAGACCGGCGGCGCCGCGCTCGGCCAGCGCGTGGTGCGGCCGGTGTGGAAGGAATTGAACGACGAGGTGATGCGGCGGCTCGACGCCATCACCATCGAGGATCTCTGCCTGCGCGCGCACAAAGACGGCGTGCCGGGCGAATACGGCGCCAAGATCGATTTCACCATCTGAAACCGATCCGGGTGCGATTGTCCGAGGAGGGAAAGCCATGGCCGAAGCCAAGTTCAAGACCGCCCCGGCTCATCTGAGCGCGCCCGGCGAGTTCCGCGGCCGGGTTTACGACAGCATCGTCGAGACCATCGGCGCCACGCCCCTGGTGCGCCTGGCGCGTTTCGGCCGCGCGCACGGCGCCAAGGCCGAAATCCTGGGCAAATGCGAGTTCTTCAATCCGCTTTCCTCGGTCAAGGACCGCATCGGCTTGGCCATGATCGAGGCGGCGGAGCAGCAGGGCCGCATCAAGCCGGGCAAGACCGTGCTGGTGGAGCCCACCTCGGGCAATACCGGCATCGCGCTGGCCTTCGTCGCAGCGTCCAAGGGCTATCGCCTGATCCTGACCATGCCGGAAAGCATGTCGGAAGAGCGCCGGCGAATGCTGAAAATTCTCGGCGCCGAGCTGGAGCTGACCCCGGCGGCGCAGGGCATGCGCGGCGCGATCGCGCGCGCCGAGGCGCTGGCGAAATCGCTGCCCGACGCCTACATGCTGCAGCAATTCCAGAACCCGGCCAATCCCGAGATCCACCGCCTCACCACCGCCGAGGAAATCTGGAAGGACACCGGCGGCAACGTCGACGCGGTGGTGAGCGGCGTCGGCACCGGCGGCACGCTCACCGGCGTCGGGGCGGTGCTCAAGGCGCGCAAGCCCGGCTTGAAGATGATCGCGGTCGAGCCCGAGGATTCGGCGGTACTGTCGGGCGGACCGCCCGGCCCGCACAAGATCCAGGGCATCGGCGCCGGTTTCATTCCCGCTATCCTCGACGTCAAACTGATCGACGAGACCATCCGCATCGGCAACGAGACTGCGTTTCGGACGTCGCGCGAGGTGGCGCGGCTCGAGGGCGTAGCGGTCGGGATTTCCTCCGGCGCGGCGCTGGCCGCGGCGGCGGAGATCGCGCAACGCCCGGACATGGCGGGCAAGGTGATCGTCGTCGTGCTGCCCGACACCGCCGAACGGTATCTCTCGACCGCCTTGTTCGAGGGCCTCTAGATGGCCGAAGCCGACGCCTTTGCGCTGACCGAGGAGCAGTTCCGGCGCTACGCCCGGCACCTGATCCTCGACCAGGTCGGCGAGGAAGGCCAGGCCAGGCTGCTCCAGTCGCGCGTGCTGGTGGTGGGCGCGGGCGGGCTGGGCTCGCCGGTGCTGATGTATCTCGCCGCCGCCGGGGTCGGAACCCTCGGCGTCGCCGATGACGACGCGGTCGATTTGCCCAATCTGCAGCGCCAGATCGTGCACGACATGGCGCGCATCGGCGACAACAAGGCGTTGAGCGCCAAGGCGGCGCTGGCCCGGATCAATCCGGAAATCAAGGTCGAAACCCACGCGCTGCATCTGGACGAGAAGAACGCGGCTTCGATCATCCGCCGCTACGATCTGGTGGCCGACGGCAGCGACAATTTCGCCACGCGCTATCTTTTGAACGATCTGTGCTACGCCCTGCGCAAGACCCTGGTCGGCGCGGCGTTGTCGCCGTTTGACGGCCAGTTGTCCAGTTTCAAGGCCTATCTCGGGCCGCCCCACCCTTGTTACCGCTGCCTGTTCCGCGAGCCGCCTCCCGCCGATCTGGTGCCGCGCTGCGAGACCGCCGGCATATTGGGCGCGGTGGCCGGCGTCATGGGCACGCTCCAGGCGGTCGAGGTGCTGAAGGAGCTGCTCGGCATCGGCCGGTCGCTGAGCGGCCGGTTGCTGATGTACGATTCGCTCGGCGCCCGTTTCCACGAAATCGAAATCCCGCGCGATCCTGACTGCCCGACCTGCGGGCGGGGCTGAGCGGCCTTGAATAGCGGCGGACAAGCGCCTCAGGCGGCGACCCGCCAGGGCGCGGTTTTCGCCGCCGCCATGGTGGCGGTGGGGTTCTTCGCCCTGACCGCACCGCTGACCCGCGCGATCACGCCGGAAATGGACCCGATGCTGCTCGGCATGCGGCCGGCGCCGGCGGCGCTGGTGGCGGTGCCGCTGATCGTCATCTTTCGGCTCAAGGGCCCGGGCGACGCCCGGGACTGGCTGTTGCTGGCGATCTCGGCCGCGGGCAGCTTCCTTGCTTTTCCGCTGCTGTTCACGCTGGGCCAGGCGCGTACCTCGGCCACCCATGGCGCGCTGATCCAGGCGGCGATGCCGATCTTCACCGGGCTTGCCGCCGCCATCGTCGACCGCCGCCGCCCGGGCGGTTTCTGGTGGCTGGGCGCGGCGCTGGCCTTCGCCGGCGAAGGCGTGCTGGTGTTTTTCCGCGACCAGGGCCCGGCGCACGAGGCGTCGCTCGAGGGCGATCTGCTGATCCTGCTCGCCTCGGCGCTTTCGGCCAGCGCCTATATCGCGGGCGCGCGCCTGGCGTTGCGAATCTCGGCCTTGAACGCGACCTTGTGGTGCGTGGGCGCGGCGGGGATCGCGGTATTGCCGTTCGCCGCGGTGCGGGCGGTCGCCGTGCCGTGGGCGAGTTTCAGCTGGGGCATGTGGGCGAGCATCGTCACGCTGGCTTATGGCCCGATGCTGCTCGCCTTCATCGCCTGGTTCTGGGCGCTGGCCAAGGGCGGCGTCAGGCGCGTCGCCGTGTTCCAGTTCCTGGTGCCGCCGCTGTCGGTGCTGATCTCGGTGGTGTTCCTGGGCGAGCGCCTGACCCTGCCGCTGATCGTCGCCATGGCGGCGATATTCGGCGGCATCGCCCTCGCGCGCCGCGTCAAAGCTTAACAGCGGCGCGCAAAACCCGATTTTCACCCGATCCGCACTTGACCCGATTTACGGTCGGAGCTAGAGGAGAGCCCGTGTTCCGCGCCGCGTCCTTGTCATCCCGATCGCAATTCGCGTTCGTCGCGCTGGCCGTTCTGCTTTTCGTGGCGG
>DATNMV010000116.1:0-17892 GCA_035602175.1 Allostellaceae bacterium | reverse complement strand
GGGCCGGATCGAGCTGGTGGTGCCCTATCAGCTCCATGGTCTCGAAGGCGGCGGCGGCAAATTGACCGCGGTGAGCGTGGCCGATCTCGACGGCAAGACGCGGAGTCTCGATGCCGATGTGTTGCTGCCCTTTTTCGGTCTGGCCACCGATCTCGGGCCGATCGCGCAATGGGGCATGCAGCTCGAGCAGCACCATCTCAAGGTCGAGCCCGCGACCTGCATGACTTCGATCCCGGGCATCTTCGCCATCGGCGACGTGGCGCATTACCCGGGGAAGCTCAAGCTCATCCTGTCGGGTTTCGCCGAGGCGGCGCTGGCCGCGCACGCGATCTTCCCGCTGGTCCATCCCGGCGAGGCGCTGCATTTCGAGTATTCGACGACCAAGGGCGTGCCGGGGCGCTGAGCTATTCACCCGCCTGGCGCAGCGTCTCGGCGACATCCGGGATGTGGATGGTGACGGTGGTGCCGGAGCCCGGCGCCGATTGCAGCTCGATTTGCCCGCCATGCAGATCGACCAGGCTTTTGACCAGGGACAGGCCCAAACCCGCCCCGGATTCGCGGCCCTGGCCGCGCTCGAATTTCTCGAAGATGCGCGCATGGTCCTGCTGCGCCACGCCGACACCGGTATCGACGATGCCGAGCGCGACGCCGCCCTTCTCGCGCCGCGCCCGGAGCGTGATGGTGCCGCCCGCGGGCGTGAACTTGATGGCGTTCGACACCAGGTTGAAGAGCGCCTGTTTCAGGCGCCGCTCGTCAGCCATCATGCTGCCGATATCGACCGGGCAGTCGAAGGCGAGCGTGAGGCCCTGGTTGCGCGCGCGCTCGTGCGACAGCGTCATCAGCGCCGACATCAGCGCGTGGATTTCGACGGGCTGGGTTTCCAGCTGCAGGTATCCCGCCTCGATGGTGGCGAGATCGAGAATGTCGTTGATGAGCGAAGACAGCCGCTGCGCGCTGTCGATGATGCCGCGGCTGTATTCCATCTGGCGCGGATTGAGTTCCCCGAAATACTGGTTGGCCAGGATCTCGGCGAAGCCGCCGATGGCGTTCAAGGGCGTGCGCAGCTCATAGGAAACATTGGCGATGAATTCGCTCTTGAGCCTGCCGGCGGTCTCCAGCGCCTCGGTGCGTTCTCGGAGCGCCCGCTCGACCCGGCTCGAATCGGTGACGTCGAGATAGCTCAACAGGATGTTGCCGTCGGGCAGCGGCAATGTCGCCGCCTGCAGCCGCGAGCCGTCGGCGCGCTCGAGCAGCGCGGAGGAGCCCGCATGCGCGGTCAATGCGGCGACGATGCGCCGCTTGGTCTCGGGCCAGGGGCCGGTTTCGATCGAAAGCGCGCGGCATTTCTCGACGATGTCGGCGATGTGCGGCTCGCCGGCGAGATCCTCGGGCACGAGATGCCAGAGGCGCGCGAAGGCCGGGTTCCACAACTTCAGGCGGGCGTCGGAGCCGACGACGGCGATGCCCTCGTAGAGATTGTCGAGGGTCTCGCGTTGCGTCGCGATCAGCGCGTTGTAGGAGCGCTCGAGCGCGAGGCGGTCGGTCACGTCCTCATAGACGAAGGTGAGTCCGCCCAAGGGATGCGGGCTGACGGTGAGCCGCAAGGCGCGTTCGTCCGGCAGGTGGAGCAATTCCTCCTGCGGATGGATGAGCGAGGTGAATAGCGCGCGCTGCTGCTTCTTGAAGGCGCGGAAATCGGCGTGTTCGGGGATCCGCCGTTTTTCCCTTAAGCGTTCGAGAATCTCGTCCATGGTCGGCGACGACGCCAGCCAATCGGGTTCGAGCTGCCAGAGTTGGGCGAAGGCGGCGTTGAAGAAAGCGAGCCGCATGTCCGGGCCGTAGATCGCGATCGCCGCGGCGATGTTCTCCAACACCGCGGCATGGGCGGCGGTGTGACGGGCGAGTTCGCCGCGCAGGGATTCGGCCTCGGTCAAATCGCCGGCGAAGCCCGCCAGCTCGCCGCTTTCCGCGAGCGGAATTTCCGAGAGCTCGAGCAACCGGCGCGCGCCTTCGACCACGACATGGCGTTTCTCGCGTTGGAGCGACCCCAGGTCGCGCGCGCGTTGCGCAAGATTGCGGCCTTCGCCGCCGGCAAGCTCCAGCCCCTGATCGAGAGCGCGCGCGGGATCCTCGTCGACCGCGGCGGCATAGGCGCGGTTGATCTCGATCAGCTTCAAGTCTTCGGCGCGGCGGCGCCAGACCGGGATGGGCAGCGCATCGAGCAGCGCGCGCAAGCTGGCGTAATCGCGTTCGGCGGTATCGGCGCGCAGTTGGAGCGCGGCGCATTGCTTTTCGCTGTCGCTGAAGCGCGCCAGGAGCCGGTCGCGCTCGCCTTTCAGGGTTTCGAGCTGGGCGCGGCGGGAGCGGCCGAGCAGCCAGGCGACCACGATCCCAAAAATCGCGAGCAGCGCCAGACCTGCGGTGAAAAGCGGATCCGTCATGTCCAAGGCGTCAACTCCCCAGGCCCCCGACTCGAATCGGTCGGATTCTAGGCAAGTGCGTTGAAGTCGTCGAGCAGGCTTGCGATTCGCGCGTCATCAAATTGATCCATGATGGCGCGGGCACGCTGCGTCGCCGAAGCCAGGTCCATGGCCCGGACCCGTTGTTTGACGCGGGGGATATTGGCCGGCGCCATGGACAGGTCGCGGATGCCCAATCCCAGCAAGAGCGCGGTATAGCGCGGATCGCCCGCCATCTCGCCGCACAGGCTGACCGGCTTTTGCGCCCGGAGCGCGGCCTCGACCGCGAATTGGATGAGGCGCAGCACCGCCGGATGCAACGGATTGTGGAGATAGGCCACCCGCTCGTCGCCGCGGTCCACGGCGAGCGTGTACTGGATCAAGTCGTTGGTGCCGATGGCGAAGAAATCGGCCGCCGAGGCGAGCGCGTCGGCCGCCAGCGCCGCGCCCGGAATCTCGATCATCACGCCCAAGGGCGGCGGCTCGTCGGGAATGCGCACGCCGCGGCGCTTCAAGCGGCGCGTGGTGAGCGTCATCGCCTCGCGCACGGCAAGGATTTCGGCGACGCTCGACACCATCGGCAGCAGGATCCGCACCGGGCCATGCGACGCGGCGCGCAGCATGGCGGCGAGCTGCGCGTCCAGCAGCCCCCGCTCCTTCAGCGACAGGCGGATGGCGCGCAAGCCCAGCGCCGGGTTGCCGCCCTCGCCATTGAGCGATTCGGCCAGCGGCGCGGCCAGCTTGTCGCCGCCGACATCGAGCGTGCGCAGCGTGACCGGGCGGCCTTCCATGCCGCGCACCAGCCCGGCATAGGCCTGGTACTGCTCCTCCTCGCCGGGCAGATCCTCGCGGTTCATGTAAAGGAACTCGCTCCGGACCAGACCCAGGCCCTGGGCGCCGACCGAGAGCGCCTGGTTGAGTTCGCGCGGCAGCTCCAAATTGGCCTGAAGCGAAATCTCGACGTTGTCGCGCGTGACCGCGGGCAGGCGCTTCAGGCGCTGCAGCCCCTTGCCCTCGCGCGCCAGGGCGGAGCGGCGCTTTTCGAAGCGCGCCAGCGTCGCCGGATTCGGATTGAGCACGACCTCGCCGCTGACGCCGTCCAGTACCACCAGATCGCCATGCTGCGCGCCCTTGAGCAGGCCGGCCACGCCCAGCACCGCGGGAATGTTGAGCGCGCGCGCCATGATCGCGGTGTGGCCCTCGGCGCCGCCCAGCATGGTGGCGAAGCCCTTGACCTGGCGCGGATCCATCAGCGCGGTATCGGCGGGCGACAATTCCTCGGCGAGGATGATCGAGCCCTCTTTCAGCGTCTTGAAGGCGGTAAAGGGCGTCTTGGTCAGGTTGCGCAACAGGCGCTGGCCGACGACGCGCACATCCTCGATGCGCGCGGCGAGATAGGCGTCGCCCATGGCGGCGAAGCTTTCGCCCAGCCGGTCGATCTCGAGCTCGACCGCGCGCTCGGCGTTGATGCGGTCGTGGCCGATGCGCCGCTCGACGCCGCGCACGAAGCGCGACTTGCCGAGCATGGCGACATGCGCGTCGAGCAGATATCCCATCTCCTCCGCCGCCGTGCCGGGCAGATTCGCCGCCTTGCTCTTGAGCTTCCTCAACTGCTTCAGCGAGCGCTCGACCGCCTGGCCGAAACGCTCCAGTTCGGCCGGCACCTCCGAGGATTCGAGCCGACGTTCGGGCACCACGATCGTGTCTTCGTCGGAGACATAGGCCGGCCCCATGGCGATGCCCGGCGAGATGCCCAGGCCCTGGAGCCGGCGCTCACTCTTCATTGAAGCCGCCGGCGATCAGCGCGGCGAGCGCGTCGAGCGCGCGCACGGCGTCGGTTCCGGATGCTGCAAGCTCAACGGTGCTGCCGGGACCCGCGGCCAGCATCATGAGGCCCATGATGGAGCGTCCCGAAACCGTGGCACCGGTCTTGGTGACGGTGATCTCGGCGTCATATTCCCAGGCGAGTTTGACGAAACGCGCGGCGGCGCGCGCGTGCAATCCGCGCTTGTTGAGGATCGTGACGGTGCGCCGCACTTCCGCCGGCCCAGGGTGGGACGCGTTAGCGGACGGCTCCACCATTACTTGACGTCGGCGAGCAACTGCGACGCGACGTTGATGTATTTGCGGCCGGCCTCTTGGGCACCGCGCACGGCCTCGGCCAGGCTTTCGGTCTGCCGCAGGCTGGCGAGCTTGATCAGCATCGGCAGATTGACGCCGGCGATAACCTCCACCTTGGCCTTGTCCATGATCGAGATCGCGAGATTCGAGGGCGTGCCGCCGAACATGTCGGTCAGCAGCACCACGCCGTTCCCCGCATTGACCTCCTCGACCGAGCGCAGAATGTCCTGCCGGCGCCGTTCCATGTCGTCTTCCGGGCCAATGCAGACGGCGGCGATGTTGCGTTGCGGACCGACGACGTGCTCCAGCGCGGAAATGAACTCCGCGGCCAGGCGGCCATGGGTGACGAGTACCATTCCAATCATGCGATGTCCTTCACGGGATGTTCGGGCGCCTCGGCGACGGCGGCGCCCTGCTCCGGGCGATCGAGGTCGCGATGCAGGATGCCGACCGGGCGTCCCGCACCGGCGAGCCAGGCGGACAGGCGCTCGGCGGCATAGACCGAGCGGTGCCTGCCGCCGGTGCAGCCCAGCGCGATAGTGAGATAGCTCTTGCCCTCGTTCTCATAGCGCGGCAGCAGCTTATCGAGCCAATCGCACAACTCCTTGAAGCGCGGTGCGAAATCGGGATCGGATTCGATGAAAGATCCGACCTCGGGAGCGCGGCCCGAGAGTTTTTGCAAGGCCGGAACGTAATGCGGGTTCCTGAGGAAGCGCATGTCGAATACCAGGTCGGCGTCGCGCGGCAGGCCGTGGCGATAGGAGAACGAGGTGACGAAAATGGTGATGCCGGGCGCGGAATCGAGCCGGAAATAGCCCTGCAACATGCGCTTCAGATCCGCCGGCGTCAGCGACGAGGTGTCGATCACCAGATCGGCGCGGTCGCGCAAGGGCCAGACGCGCTGGCGTTCCAGCCGGATGCCGTCGGCCACGGGATGCTCGGCCGCCAGCGGATGGCGGCGGCGGGTTTCGGTGTAACGGCGTTCCAGCCGATCGTCGTCGCAATCGAGGAACACCATGCGCAGGTCGATGTTCTTGTCCTTGACCAGCCCGTCGAGCGTCTTGACCAGCGCGGGCACGGCGAAGTCGCGCGTGCGCACATCGACGCCGATGGCGAGCGGCGCCTTCATCGCGTGCGGACCGACGAGATTGGGCAGCAGCGACAGCGGCAAATTGTCCACCGCCTCGTAGCCCATATCCTCGAACGCCTTCAGGGCGGTGGATCGCCCCGCGCCCGACATGCCGGTGACGACCATGAGACGGCCGCGCTGATGGTGACGGGCGGCGTTCATGGCCGGGCGAGCGAGGGCTCGACGGCGCGCATCTCGTCCCCGGCGAGAACCTTGAGCGCCAGGCGCAGTTTGGCCGCGGCCGAAGCCTCGAAGGGCGCAAGCGCAATCAGGGGAATCGGGACGCCCAGGATGTCGCAGCTGCGACGCTCGGGCAGGCGCTCGATTTTCTCCGCAGGCACGAGATCGACCACCAGGCGCAGGGATGCGCTGGCCTGGCGCGGCAGACGCAACAATCCGACGCCGCGCGCCTCGATCATGCCGGCGATCGCCTGCGGCGCGCTCATCACCACCTCGTCACCGGCGCGCGCCAACGCGGTCTGATCATCGGCCACCAGCGCCGCGCCCTGGTCGATCAGGCGCAGCGCGAGGTCGGATTTGCCCGCGCCCGAAGGTCCACGCAACAAAACGCCCGCCCGGCCCAACGCGACCGCCGTGCCATGGACGAGATTCGAGGAGATGGAATTCATAGGGCGCTTTAGGTGCGCCGCTCTTGAAATAAAGTCAATGGTTTGGCGGTGCACAGGCATGCTGGAGAAGGAATCTGTCAACCAGTTGATGGACTTACCCATCAATACCCCAGTTATAGGGGCCTTTGATAAAGGGCCACCGAATCGATATTGCTCTGCAACATCGGCCTTTCTACCGCGCCGGCAGGCGGACGATGAAGCGCGCGCCGATGACACGGCCTTGGGCGTCGGTGCGGTTTTCGGCCTTGAGCGTGCCGCGATGGGTTTCGACGATCTGCTTCGAGATCGACAATCCCAAGCCGGAATGGGTTCCGAATTTCTCGCCGGCCGGGCGTTCGCTGTAGAAGCGGTCGAAGATCGCCTCGAGCTTACCCGGCGGAATGCCCGGGCCGTCATCCTCGACCTCGATCACGGCGAAGCCGCCCTCGCGCCGCGCGGATATCCGGATCGAGCCGCCCGGCGGGCTGAAAGAGGCGGCGTTCTCGATCAGATTGCGGAACACCTGGACCAGGCGGTCCTCGATGCCCGGCACCGAAAGCTCGTTGCCCGGCGCGCCGCGCGTGTCCGACACGGTGAGTATCAGCTCGGGCGCCCCCGACCGCGCCGCCGTTTCATAGACCTCGACCAGCGCCGCGAGCAGACGGCCCAACTGCACCGTCGCAAATTCGTCGCGGAACAGTTCGGCGTCCAGGCGCGAAGCGTTGGAAATGTCGGTGACCAGGCGATTGAGCCGGTCGATGTCTTCCATCACCAGCGCCAGTAGCCGTTTTTCCTTCGCCCGATCGTCGATCCGGATCGCGGTCTCGATCGCGCTCCGCAAGGAGGTGATCGGGTTCTTGATTTCATGCGCGACATCGGCGGCGAAGCGTTCGATCGCCTCCATCCGCTGCCACAGCGCCGCAGTCATTTCCCGGAGCGCGCCCGACAGTTCGCCGATCTCGTCGCCGCGCTGGGTCAGGTCGGGAATGACGATGTCGCGGCCGTGGCGGCGGCGCACGCGCTCGGCCGCGGCGGCGAGACGGCGGATCGGACGCGCGATGGTGCTGGCGAGATAGACCGACAACAGCACGGTGACGATCAGCGCGAAGCCGAACACCTTGAGGATCTGGAAGCGCACCGAACGCACCGCCTTGTCGATGTCGGCGCTGCCGATCGAAAGTTGAACCGCGCCCAACACCTGGCGGTAGCGCTGCACCGGCACCGCCACGGTGATGACCAGGCCGCCATAGGCGCGGTCGCTTTGCACCACGCTGGCGATATCGCCCGACAAGGCGCGCGCCACCTCGGGATAGGCGGATGCGGTCTGAACCGCCGGCTCCACATAGGACGGATAATGCTTGCGCGCCGGCAACAGCCAGACCACGGCGCCGTAGACGCGGTCGGCCAGGCGCTCGAACAGGCCGGGATCCGGCGGCGGCAGTTCGGATACCCGCACCACGCCGCCCGGGCCGCCACGCAACACATTGGTGTCGGCCAGCAATTCGCCTTGAAGATTGTAGACCCGCGCGCGGGTATCGAGGGTCGGCTCGACCAGGCGGCGTATCATCTCGCGGACGATGTCGGGCGTCAGGGTCAAGCCGATCTGCGGCTGATCGCTGACCGCGCCCTCGCCCAAAGCGGCGCCGAAGATCTGCCCCTGGGTTTCGAGCGCGTCGATATTGGCCGCGATCAGCCCGTCCTGAAATTGGCCGAGATAGAGAAAGCCGCCGCCCAGAATGGCGAGGGCGAAGATATTGACCGCCAGGATGCTGCGCGTCAGCGGCGAGATGCGCCGGTAGAAACGCAGCAGAGCGGCCATTCCCGTCACGGCGAAGAGCCGCGTCCAAAATTCCGCCGCGCGCCGCGACGCTTCGTCGATCCAGGTCAGACGGCGCAGCGGCGGCGATAGAAACGCCCAAATCCGCCGCGCGCCGCGCGCCGCCAGACGCGACGCGAATACGGCGGCGCGCGCCGCCTGCGCGAGCAGCGCGGCCGCGCGCCGCGCGGTCCGCCAGGCCGCCCGCGCGCCGGACTTCCCGGCGGAAGCGGGTTCGGGCGGTTTTGCGCGATTAGGCGTCGCGGTAGCGGTATCCGACGCCATAAAGGGTTTCGATCTGTGCGAAATCGGTGTCCACCGCCTTGAATTTCTTTCTCAGGCGCTTGATGTGGCTGTCGATGGTGCGATCGTCGACATAGATGTGCTCGCCATAGGCGCCGTCCATGAGCTGATCGCGGCTCTTAACGTGGCCGGGCCGCGCGGCGAGCGATTTAAGGATCAAGAACTCGGTCACGGTCAGATCGACGCCCTGACCTTTCCAGTTGCACTGGTGGCGGCCGGGGTCGAGCGTCAGCTCACCGCGTTGGATCACCGGCTCGGCCGGCGTCTCGCCGACGCCGCGCATGATCTCGCCGCGGCGCAGCAATGCCCGGATGCGTTCCACCAGGAGCCGCTGGGAAAACGGCTTCTTGATGTAGTCATCGGCGCCCATGCGCAGGCCCAGCACCTCGTCGACCTCGTCATCCTTGGAGGTCAGGAAAATCACGGGCATGGCGCCGTTCTTGCGCAGATGGCCCAGCAGTTCCATGCCGTCCATCCGCGGCATTTTGATGTCGAGAATGGCGACGTCGGCCGGCTGGGTCGTCAACGCCTTCAAGGCCTCGCCGCCGTCGGAATAGCAGCGCACGGCGAAGCCTTCGGCCTCCAGCGCCACCGACAGCGAAGTCAGGATGTTCTTGTCGTCGTCGACCAAAGCGATGGTGTTGGCCACGGAACTCCTCCCCTAAAAAATATGACAGCTCACTGAATCCTAGCCGCCCAAAAATGGCGGCTTTAGGGCAGCCCCGAGGCGGATTCCGCCGCAAAGTAGCGCGTCGGCGATGTCCCCAGGGCTCGGCGGAACATCGAGGTGAAAGCGCTCGGACTCTGATAGCCGAGATCGAGCGCGACGGTGGTGACGGGAGACCCCGAAGCGAGCCGGCCCAGCGCTTCCAACAGCCGCGCCTGCTGGCGCCAGCCGCCGAAGCTCATGCCGGTTTCCTTGCGGAAGAGCCGCGCCAGGGTGCGCGCCGACGCGCCGGAAGCGCGCGCCCAATTTTCGAGCGTGCGATTTTCGGCCGGATCGGCCTTGAGCGCCTCGCAGACGCGGCGCAAGCGCGCATCCGCGGGCCAGGGCAGATGCAGCGGCAGAGCCGGCAGCGCGCGAATCTCGTCGAGGATCAGCGCCATGACGCGGCCATCGGGTCCTTTCTCGTCGTAATCCACCGGGAAATCGGCGGCGCGGGAGATGAGCTCGCGCAAGAGCGGCGACACCGCGATGACGCAACAGCGCCGCGGCAGGCCGGTGACATCCGGCTGGATGAACAGCGCGCGCATCGTCGCCGCGATCGGGCAACGCACCCAATGCTCGGTCTCGGCCGGAACCCAGACCGCGCGTTGCGGCGGCACCACCCAGGTGCCGTCAGGCGTGGTCACCGCCGCCACGCCGTCGGCGATGCAGATGAGCTGGCCGCGCTTGTGGCGGTGCGGGGCGTTGGCGGTGCCGCGCGCGAAATCCTTGGCCATGACCGCGACCGGCCTAGCTAAATCCTGGTAGTCGGCGGCATTGGTGCTGCGTGAAACGGCCGGCATGGGCACTCTGTCTGTTGTCCGTTTTGCGATAGAATATGACCTTTCGGCGAAAGCAAGCAAGGCTGCTCGGCCTTAAAATCGGCGTCATGGACAAAACCCGCATCAGCGCCGCCTTTCTCAATCTGGGCCACGCGCTCGACCATCTGATGATGCTGATCTTCCCGACCGTGATTCTGGCCATGACGGCGGAATTCGGCCGCGATTACCGATCCATGCTGCCGCTGGCGCTGGGCGGCTTCGTGGCCTTCGGCGCCGGCTCATTGCCGGCGGGCTGGCTCGGCGACCGCTGGGGCCGGCGGCCGATGATGATCCTGTTCTTCCTCGGCATCGGCTTGGCCGCGATCCTGACCGGCCTGGCGCAATCACCCTGGCAGATCGCATCGGGACTGACCCTGGTGGGATTGTTCGCGGCGATCTATCACCCGGTCGGCATCGCCATGCTGGTCAAGGACAAGGTGAAGATGGGAAGCGCGCTCGGCTGGAACGGGCTGTGCGGCAATCTCGGCGTAGCCTTCGCCGCCCTGTCCTCGGGCGCGCTCGCCCAATATGCCGGCTGGCGCGCGGCCTTCTTCGTGCCGGGAGCGCTGGCGTTGCTCGCGGGCCTGGCCTTCGCCTGGCTGGTGCCGCCGGCGCCGGCGCCGGCCTCGCAGGTCGAAGGCGGCCGGGGCCGGGTGACGCATAGCGACGAGGCGCGCCGCGTCTTCACGCTGTTGACGGCCGCGACCGTGTTCGGCGCCATCATCTTCAACGCCACCACCATCGCCATGCCCAGGTTGTTCGACGAGCGGCTGCCCGATCTGGTGCACACGACGCTCGGCGTCGGCGCGCTGGTTTGCTTCGTCTATGTCATCGCCGCGCTGGCGCAACTCCTGGTCGGGCGGCTGATCGACGGCAGGCCACTGCGCGACGTGTTCCTGCCCTTCGCAATCCTGCAACTGCCGCTGCTGGTGCTGGCGGGCGCGCTCGACAACGGGCCCATGCTGGCGGTGGCGGTGGCGATGATGTTCGTGGTGTTCGGCATCATCCCGATCACCGACGCCATGGTGGCGCGTTACGCCCACGACGCGTGGCGCTCGCGCGTCTATGCCGTGCGCTATGTCGTGTCGTTCGGCGCGTCTTCCCTCGCCTTGCCCCTGGTGGCGTATATTCCGCCCCAGCCCCGGGGCTTCGTTGGCTTGTTCGCGGTGCTGGCGGTGCTGGCGGCCGGCACCTTGGTCACCGCCTGGTTGTTCCCGCGCAACGCCTCGGCGGCGCAGGCGGCACCGGCGGCGGCAGAGTGAGCGCGGCGGAACTTGGCGCCAAGGCGCGGGCGCTGCTGCGCGGATCCCAGCGCGCGACGCTCGCCACGCTGCTGGACGGCGCGCCCTATGCCTCGCTGGTGCTGGTGGCCGAGGACGAGGATGCAGCGCCGATCCTGCTGCTCTCCGATCTTGCCGAGCATGCGAAAAACCTAAAACGCGACCCGCGTGCTTCGCTTTTGATCGACGGCACGGCGGGCCTCGCCGAACCGCTGGCCGGGCCGCGGGTGACCTTGCTGGGGACGATCGGGCGAAGCGGCGAGCCGCGCCTCAAGACGCGCTTTCTCGCCCGCCATCCGGGCGCCGCGACGTACATAAATTTTAAGGATTTTGCGTGCTATCGTATGGAAGTGGCGCGCGCGCATCTGGTCGAAGGCTTCGGCCGCATCGATTGGATTTCGGGCCAGGATTTCCTTCTGCCCGGCGTCGCCAAGGGGTCATAAAAGTGGCATCGAGTGCGGCATTTTGTCCACTTTGATCAAGGGCTTGCGGGTAAAGTTGCAGAACGATCCTAAAGCGTTATATTTGATTTCAAGTCGGCAGGCGCTGCGACCGGGGTTCGAGCGCAACGTCATAAAACGTCGGCACCAAGTATCTCAGAACCCAAGAGGAGACATTCCTTGAAAGACGCCGCCCAATCCGTCCACGGATTCCCGTCGAGCTTTGGCCTTCACGAACAGGGGTTCCGCAACCTCGTCGCCGAGCATTGGAATCTTTCGGTTCCGATCCTGTACGAGCACGCCATCCGCAACGGCGAGGGGCAATTGGGCGCGGGCGGCTCCTTCGTCGCGCGCACCGGTGCCTTCACCGGCCGCACGCCCAAGGACAAATACATCGTCGAGGAAGCCTCGAGCAAAGCCGACATCGATTGGAACGCGACCAACCAGAAACTTCCGGAAGCGACCTTCGACAGCCTGCACCGCCGCATTCTCTCCTATTACCAGGGCCGCGAGTTGTTCGTGCAGGATCTCCATTGCGGCGCCGATCCGGCTTACCGGCTCAAGGTGCGCGTCGCCACGCCGAGCGCCTGGCACGCCCTCTTCGCGCGCAACATGTTCATCCGTCCCAAGGCCGACGAGCTCAAGAGTCACGTGCCCGATTTCACCATCCTGCACGCGCCGCATTTCTTCGCGCATCACGAGATCGACGGCATCCGTTCCGACACCTTCATTTTCGTGAATTTCGCCAGGAAGCTGGTGCTGATCGGCGGCACCGAATACGCCGGCGAGATCAAGAAGTCGGTGTTCGGCTATTTGAACTACATGCTGCCCGCGAAGGACGTGCTGCCGATGCACTGCTCGGCCAATGTCGGCCCCAAGGGCGACGCGGCGATCTTCTTCGGCCTGTCGGGCACCGGCAAGACCACGCTCTCGGCCGACAGCTCCCGCACGCTTATTGGCGATGACGAGCACGGCTGGAGCCAGAAGGGCTTGTTCAATTTCGAGGGCGGCTGCTACGCCAAGTGCATCAATTTGTCGGCCACCGCCGAGCCCGAGATCTACAACACCATCTTCCGCTTCGGCACGGTGCTGGAGAACGTGGTGATCGATCCCGCCTCGCGGTTCCCCGATTTGAACGACGGCAGCCTGACCGAGAACACGCGCGCCTGCTATCCGGTCGACTTCATCCCCAACATGAGCGAGACCGGCCTGGCGCCGCACCCCGACAACGTCATCATGCTGACGGCGGACGCCTTCGGCGTGCTGCCGCCGATTTCCAAGCTCACCCCCGAGCAAGCGATGTACCATTTCCTGTCGGGCTATACCGCGCGCGTCGCCGGCACCGAGAAGGGTCTCGGCAACGAACCGCAAGCCACGTTCTCGACCTGCTTCGGCGCGGTGTTCATGCCGCGTCATCCTTCGGTCTACGCCAAGATGCTGGGCGAGCGCATCGCCAAGCAGAAGGCGACCTGCTGGCTCGTCAACACCGGCTGGTCGGGCGGCGCCTATGGCGTCGGCTCGCGCATGAAGATCGGCCACACCCGCGCCTTGATCCGCGCCGCGCTCGCCGGCACGCTCAAGAGCGCGCCGACCAAGAAGGACCCGATCTTCGGCCTGGCGGTTCCGGAAAACTGCGGCGAGGTTCCGGCCGAGGTGCTCAACCCGCGCAACACCTGGTCGGACAAGGGCGCCTATGACGAGACCGCGAAGAAGCTGACACACAGCTTCGAGAAAAACTTCAAGCAATACGAGGCCTATGTCGGCACCGAGGTGAAGGCCGCGGCGATCCGCCCCGCCGCCTGAACGGAACGGCGATCGAATAGCGAGGGCCGGGGCGGTTCGATACGCCACCCGGGCCCTCGTTGCGTTTGGGGATGACGGATCGCGGCGGGACGCTCATATTTATCGGACCCGCCGCAAAATCCGACACGCCGCGCAGCTTTCGAGGACAAGCCCCATGACCGCCAAGCCGATCAAGATTCCCGGTCCCGACCATCCGATTTCGGTCGCGCCGAACCCGGCGCGGGTGATCGTATCGGTCGCCGGCCGCGTCATCGCCGACACGCGAAGGGCGCTGACGCTCAAGGAATCGTCCTATCCGGCGGTTCAATACATCCCGCGCCAGGACGTCGACATGGTGCTGCTGCAACGCACCGATCACGCGACCTACTGCCCCTATAAGGGCGAATGCGCCTATTACAGCATCTCGGTCGGCGGCGAACGCGCAGCCAATGCCGTGTGGACCTATGAGACGCCCTATGAAGCCGTCGCCGCGATCAAGGACCATCTCGCCTTCTATCCCGACCGGGTCGACGCGATCGAGCAGCGTCCCGCCGCCTGAGCGGGATCGGGCTTAGAGTCCACCGGGCCGGGGATGAAGCGGCTCAACCCCGCTTAAAAATGCCGATGAAACGCCTTCTCCCCGCCTTGGCCGCCCTCACCTTGGCGGCGCTCGCCTGGTCCGCGCCAGGCCCGGTTCAAGCGCAGACCCGGACGCCGATCACCGGCATCGTGTTGCTGCACGGCAAAGGCGGCACGCCGCTCGAGGCGCCGCTTTCGGGCCTGAGCTGGGCGCTCTTGAACGCGGGCTATTGGGTCGAGCTTCCGGAGATGTGCTGGTCGCGCGCGCGCATTTACGACGAGGCCTATCTCGACTGCTTCGCCGACATCGACCAGGCGATCGCCGATCTCAAGGCGCAAGGCGTGACCCGGATCGTGCTCGCCGGCCACAGTCTGGGCGGCAACGCCGCGCTGGGCTATGGCGCGCGCCACGCGAATCTGGCGGGCATCATCGCCCTGGCGCCGGCGCCGGATAACCGCTTTCTCGTCCGCCAGCCGGTGGTGGCATCCAGCCTGGTCCGGGCGCAGCAGCTGATCGATTCCGGAGCGGGCGACCAGCGGATCGAATTCACCGACATCAACACCAACCGCGCCGGATCCGGCCCGATCACCGTGAATGCCACGCCGCGCGTCTTCATCAGCTTCGATTCGGCGGACGGGCCGGCCGTGCTTTCGGCCAACATTCCCGCGCTCCAGGCGCCGCTACTGATGGTCGTGGGCAAAAGCGACACGACCCAGCACGATCCCGACGGGCTTTTCGCGCTGGCGCCGCAAAACCCGCTCAACCGCCTGGTTAAGCTCGATTCCGACCACATGGGAACGCCGCAAGCCGCGATCGACGCGGTGCTTGCCTGGCTCGCGTCGCTGCCGCCACACTAGGGCATGGCCAGACTGAAGGCGTTGGTGGCGGGCGCGGGCCCGGTGGGATTGACCATGGCGGCCGAGCTGGTCCGCCACGGCATATCCTGCCGCATCGTCGACAAGGCGCCCGCGCGCACCGAGCTGTCCAAGGCGCTGGTGGTGTGGCCGCGCACGCTCGAATTGCTGCGCATCGCCGGCTGCGCCGGGGATTTCCTGGCGGCGGGGCGGATGATCGTCTCGGCCCGGCTTTACGCCGGCAGGCGCATGCTGGCCAATATCGGCTTCGAGAGCATCGATACGCCCTATCCCTTCGCGCTGTTCGTGCCGCAAAGCGAGACCGAAAGGCTGCTGGAAGAGTATCTCAGGAAGCTCGGCGTGCGGGTCGAGCGTGGCGTCGAGCTGGCGAGCTTCACGGCCAACGTCCACGGTGTGAACGCCCGGCTGCGCCGCGCCGACGGCAAGAACGAGACCGTGGCGACGGATTACCTGATCGGTTGCGACGGCGCGCACAGCACAGTGCGCCATAGGCTGCGCCTGCCCTTCGACGGGGTTTCCGAGCAGGGCATCTGGCTGCTGGCCGACGTGAAGCTCCGGAACCATCCCTATCCGGGCGAGCTGCTGCTGTTCTGGCACGGCGACGGCGTGCTGGCGATCTTTCCGATGAAGGAAGGGCGCTACCGCATCATCGCCGATTGGGGTGCGGCCGAGCCGCCGCCGGAAAACGCCGCACCGGCGCTGACGCAGATCCAGGACTTGATCGACCGGCGCGGGCCGCGCGGCATCGAGGCTTACGATCCGGCCTGGCTGTCCTTCTTCCGCATCAACGAGCGCAAGGTGAAGGATTACCGCAAAGGCCGGGTGTTCCTGGCGGGCGACGCGGCGCACATCCACAGCCCGGCGGGCGGCCAGGGCATGAACACCGGCATGCAGGACGCGTTCAACCTGGCCTGGAAGCTGGCGCTGGTCATCCAAGGAAAGGCGGTCGAGGAGCTGCTCGACACCTATTCGAGCGAGCGCGGCGCGGTCGGCAAGATGGTGCTGCGCAACGCCACGCGGCTGACCCGCATCGCGACCTTACGGATGAAGCCGGGACAGTGGGTGCGCAACATCGCCGCCTGGTTCCTGATGAAGCTGCCGCGTTTCCGCCGCGGCTTCGCCGCCGCCATGACCGAGCTCGATATCGCCTATCCCAAGAGCCCGCTGAGCCGGAAAACCAAGACCGCGCCCGAAGGCCGCCTCAAGCCCGGCGACCGCGTGCCCGACGCCGATCTCGTGCTAATGAGCGGGGGGCGCGCGCAGCTATACGACGCGCTCAACCCCGACGGATTCACGTTGCTGTCGGCGGGCGCCGACGAGAAGGAGACGCGCGCGATGGTCGCGCGTTTCGCGCCGCATGTGACCTTCCTGCCCTGCCTGCCGGCGGGGGATTACATCAACGGATTCTATGTCATCCGTCCCGACGGCTATCTCGGCCTGATCGCGCGCACGAGCGAACGCGACGCCACCGAGGAATATCTCGAGACCTGGCTGAAGGTGAAGGATTAGGGCGCGTAGCAAAGCCGAAGGCCGGTTCAGGCCGAGGCGTCTTGCGAAGCGAAGAAAAGCGTAGCAAAGCCGAGGGCTGAATCTTCAAGCCCGAGGCGTCTTGCGAAGCGAAGAAAAGCGCAGCAAAGCCGGAGCCGGCTCGGGCCCGGGCCTTATCCGACGCGGAAATTCTCGAGCTGTTGCAGCATGCCGAAGGCCTGCAGCAGCCAGATGACGACGCCGATGACGACGACGGCATTGAGGATGCTTTTGATCTTTCCGTCCATCGGAATGTAGTTGTTGACGACGTACAGCAGCACGCCGATCGCCACCAACACGATCACCAAATTGAGTAACGGCATATTCCCTCCTGTGACATAAATTCTTTATGTCGCAGCAACCGTATCAAGGCGCGGGCGCGCGCGGCAGCCTGGGAAAGTACCTAGACGCGCGAATCCGCGCCGAGACAGCCAAATGCGGGCGTTCCGGTGGGATCCGAAGCGGATAACACGACGGCCGGTTGAGGGTGCCGGTGGCGAAAAGCGGAAATCGGCGGATTGCGCGTGCCGGTAGCGGGCGCCGCGCGGGGCGTCAGCCCAAGCGGAAGCTGCGGTCGATCTTCCGGAAGAGGCTCTTTGCCGCCTCGTTCTCGCGCTTGTCGTCGACGACAATGGTCTTTTGCCGCCGGGACGGCATGTTGAGCGCGCGGCGCAAGGCACTTTCCATGCGCTTAGTCGCCTCGGGGTCGTTGAACCGGCCCACAGGTAGTTCCTTGGTTTCCATGGGAAAGTTCTAGCATGCTTAATCTAAATTCGTAAATGGCGCAGAATCATATCCAAGCGCTGCAGGCTCAAAAACGTTGGCCAGCTACAACCATTAATGTGTCTTAAGCGCATTCAAAACCGGGCGGCGATTGACCAAGAAATCGGCAGCGCGACCATCGGCGGCTTGCGAAGGGGTGAGACGATGACGAACCGGGATACCGGCGCCGGGCGGATGGGAAACGCAGACAGCGATCGGGGAGGAAACATGGGCGCAGCAGCACGCGATTCGAAGTTTCGCCGCCAACGATCCACCGTCCTAGGCTGGATCCTGGTCTCATTTCCGGTCACGGCCGGTTTGTGGCTCGGCATTTATCATTGGACGCCGCCGCTTTCCGGCATGGACGATCCCGTCGCCCGGTTGTTCTTCGCCGTCAATTGCTGCTGCGTGGCGATTCTGTTCTGCTTCATGACGGGCATCGAAGCGGTTTCGCACGAGCGCCTGCAATCGCCGGGCATCGATCCGCTGTCGGGCTATACGACGCGGCGCATGACCATCAATCTGCGCTATCTCCAGCACACGCTCGAGCAGCTCATGCTGTTCGTGCCGGGACTGCTCGCGCTGGCTTTTTATTGTTCGAGCGGCGGCGCGATGCGCGCCGTGGTGGCGACGACCGCGGTGTGGATCTTGGCGCGGGCCGGTTTCTGGATCGGCTATCATTA